>DLXG01000013.1 GCA_003448875.1 Anaerolineaceae bacterium | reverse complement strand
CATGTTGATTGACCCGCAGCGAGTACACCACAACATTCAGCGTATGGCGGAGAAAGCCAGCCGCGCGGGAGTGCGTTTGCGTCCTCACTTCAAAACCCACCAGTCGGCACAGGTGGGGGAGTGGTTTCGTCCTTATGGCGTAACGGCGATCACCGTTTCATCGCTGGATATGGCGATGTACTTTGCCAGACACGGCTGGCAGGATATTCTGGTGGCGTTTCCGCTTAACCTGCGCCAGATTGACCTGGTGCGCCAATTTAGTGATACCGTCCGTCTGGGGGTGCTGGTAGAATGCTGTGAGCATGTTGAAGGGCTGGCTGCGGTTGTGAGTCGCACGGTGGATATATGGATCAAAGTGGACAGCGGCAGCCATCGCACTGGCTTGGCGTGGGATGATCCTGAAAAAATCCTTTTGCTGGCGCGTCAGATCCGTCAAAAGCGAAACTTAAACCTGCGTGGTTTGCTGACCCATGCCGGAGAGACTTATCACAGCCAGAACCCGGCGGAAGTGGTGCAGCGTTTTCAGCGCAGCAATCAACGCATGAACTCGGTACGCCGTTTTTTGGAGCAAAACGGGGTGGACGGGTTGGAGGTATCGGTTGGGGATACGCCCGGCTGCAGCCTGAGCAGCGCGTTTGATGGGGTGGATGAGATCCGTCCGGGTAATTTTGTTTTTTACGATGCCCAGATGGTTCAATTGGGCGCCTGTCGGGAAGAGGACATTGCAGCGGTGGTTGCCTGCCCGGTAGTAGCACTCCACCCAGCGCGCGGCGAGGCGGTTGTGTATGGCGGAGCCATTCATCTTTCCAAAGACACCGTACAGGAAAACGGCAAGGCGGTTTACGGCTGGCCGGTGCAACTTAACGAAACAGGATGGTTGCCGCGGATTGACGGCGGGGCGGTGGTGCGCCTTTCGCAAGAACACGGCATTTTGCATTTGCCAGAGCAGGTGCTCGCTTCATTAGCCGTCGGCGGCTTAATCGGCGTCATTCCTGCCCATGTATGCCTAACCGTCTCGGCGCTGGGAGTCTACCGTACCTTGCAGGGCGAATGGATCGAGACACTGGTCAGGGCATCAGTACCAGCGGAACCGGGGTAAACACCAGCAGGAAGACGAACAAAGTCAGCAGTCCCAGCCGTTTGCGGCGCGGGTCGAGTTCGGTGATCTGATCGAGCGGCTCGGCATAAACCCGTCCAAACAGGAAAATCAATACAGCCCACAACCACCAGCCCGACCAGACAAACCCCAGCAGCCCCAGTGCCAGCAGCACCAGCGGATAAAGCTGACGGGCGCGCTCCCGCCCGAACAGGACATACAAGAGATGACCGCCATCCAGTTGACCGGCGGGGATCAGATTCAGGGATGTGATCAGGATTCCGCCCCAGCCGGCCCAGGCGACGGGATGCAGTAACACGTCCATACCGCCATATGGCAGCGGCTGGCCGGTGAAGATGTAGCGCACCCAGTACAATAGCGGCGAAAGTCCGCCGTAATCGGCCGGGGCGGGTAAAAACTGCCCAAAGACAACAAACTTAAGCAGCAAGTAGAGGATGGAGTTGCCTTCCAGCTGAGTCTGCCCCAGGCCGCTGCCCAGCGGAGCGGCGGGCAATGGGGACAGCTCGGACAGCGATAACCCGATCAACAAGACCGGAATGGCCACCACCAGACCGGCCAGCGGGCCGGCGATGCCGATGTCCATCAAAACCCGCCGGTTCTTTGGCAGTTCTTTCATGTTAATGAAGGCTCCCAGTGTTCCAAACGGACTGAGCGGGAACGGCAGCGGCAAAAAATAGGGCAGGCTGACGCCTGCGCCGTGCCTTCTGCCCACTAAATAATGCCCAAACTCATGGGCGGTGAGGATGGCTAACATGCTGATGGCAAACGGCCACCCACCGGTCAGAATTGCCCAGATGAACTCAATCGCGTTGCCCGGCATCTCCCGTAGACTGAGCATTCCGCCGGTAAACCAGACACTGATCAGAGTCAGGATGAAAAAGATCAGGTTGGTGCGCGGGTTAGAAGGGCGGGGGGCCTGACGGCTGGTTACGAAAATAACGGTCTGGCGGTTGTTTTCATAACGGAAAAGGGGCGTCAGACCCAAGGGGGCAACGGCTTCGGCCAGACGGTCATAGGCTTCGGCTGTGTCCGGCAATAGAATTCGCCCGTGATACTTGACCAGAAAACCTTTGCGTTCATCGCCAAAGGTTGTGTCTTCGATGAAGAAAATCCGGCGTACGGCCAGTTCAACTCGTTCATACAGTAAAGGCTGATCTTCCATGAGTTGCTTTCTTCCTGTTCAGGATACAAATAAATGGTCAGGCGGGAATGGATGGGAGTCGAACCCACCGCGGCCCGCAACGCGGCCCGCCACCGGTTTTGAAGACCGGGGAGCCCACCGGGACCCTACCACTCCCACCGTTAAGCATACTCCAGTGCAATGTATTCGTCAAATCTTCTGTTCAGGGTAAGACGACCCACTCAAAAGAGTCGCTCAGATTGACCTCTTCCATTTCTGCCACCACGTTCTCATCGCAATCCAAAGCGCGGGCATGATACACAGCCGGCGGCAGGAAAAAGATCCGTTTAGCGTTGGGCAGGATACTTTCTACTTTGCCAAGCCGGTCTTCGCCCCATTCTTCACCAGTGCTAATGTAAAGATAGCAAATTTCCCGTGAGGTTTGATTGGTCACTTTGAGGGGGATTTTCCCTTCCCCGCCGAGAATAATGTGGCGGCTTTGAGAAATGTTGGCTTCGGAGTAGAGCGTTTCTTCAGAGCAATCGCGCACCAGCAGGTCGTATTCGCCGGCTTCAAGGATGAAGGTGTGTTGTTCGCCGCTGGCGATCATTTCACCTTCGGCCAGTTGATTCTCCCCAAAATCGGTTTGCTGCTGCGGGGAAAGATACACCTCGCAAACCGGCAGGCTGCTCTGGTTTTCTACTCGAATTTCCAGCGGCATCGCATTGCAGGCAGCGAGAGCAATGAGTCCTAAACTCATCATGGCCCACCTGCCGGCGAATAAGATGCGCTGCCTGAGCATGGAGGCGATTACCCAAAAAGAAAGGGTAGAAGTGCCTGCATCCAGTCGCGGGCGGCGAGGAACACTCCCGCGCTCAATAACCCCAGTGCCATACCGGCCACCACATCGGATACATAATGCATACCGGTAAAAATACGCGAGAGGCTGACCAGTATGGCCCAAATCATCACACACACGGCCACCCATAAGGGGGCATTGGCCGCTACCACGGTGGCAATCATCATCGCGCGGGCGGCATGGCCGGAGGGGAAGGAGTGCGGGTCGGTGTTGCGGTAGATACTGCCCCATTCACCCGGCGGGCGGCTGCGGCGGACGAGAAATTTGATGCTCATCACCAGCGCAGCCAGCAGAAGGATATCCACGATCAAAAATGCTGAAAAACCCCTCCATGCGTTTGACAATAACCAGACAATTCCCAATCCGAACAGCCAGAACCATGAATCACCGGAGTGGGCGAGAAATGCGACCAGTTTCCACCGAAAGGATTCATCAACTTCCATGCGAAGACGGTTGGACAGGTTCACATCCAGTTGGATCAATTTTTGCATCATTAAAGAAAACCCCGTAATCTGCATTGTGTCTTCGTAAGGGAGTATACCGTGATTGGAAAAAGTTGACCAGCAGCCACCTTACTGATTTGTCAATTCCAAAGCGTTGTACTTCCCGTATAATTACCTTGGAAGCAATCCTTATCCGGCAGGAAAGCCGTCTGAATGGGGAATATTCTTAAGAAATTACCAGCCTCTAATAATGGAGCCGGGCATCGCATGAAAACATCAACTGCTACCCATCCCAGAAAAAATTTACTATGGTTGAGCATAATTCTCTTGCTCATCAGCCTTGCGATGAGCGCCTGTCAACCGCTTTCGCTTCAGGTTGAGCAGGTGCAGGCATCGGTCAACTTGCAGCGGGTGCGTGCGCAGGACTGTTCTTATGGCGGAGCGTTCCGGGCAGTCGAAGCGGTGGATTCCTATACGGTTCGATTCACACTTTGCGATCCCGACCCGGCTTTTCCAGCAAAAATGGCTTTTCCGATTTTTGCGATACAGGACGATTTATATCTCAAAGAACATCAGGGGGATTCCAGCGAAATGAGCCGCCAGCCGAATGGCAGCGGCCCATACCGCGTTGCGGAATATGAACCGGGCGTGCGCCTGATCCTTCGCCCGAATCCGGATTATTGGGGAATACCTCCGCGTATCCAAACCTTGTCCTTCCGATGGGCGTCCACTTCTCTTTCGCGGCTGATGGAGGTAAGCACCGAAACAGCCCACGCGATGGACTCACCCGATCCCAATTCCTATTACAGCATTAATCAGGATAGTTCCCTTAGTCTGGTTTACCGTCCGGCCTTGAATTTAGCGTTCATCGGGATGAACAACCGCTATCCGCCGTTCAATGATGCGCGTGTGCGTCAGGCGATCAGCATGTTGATTGACCGGGAGAAAATCGTCAACACCATTTATCCGTTTGGCACTGAGGTGGCTGATCAATTCCTCTCACCTGCTTTTCAAGTAGGTTACACACCTCTCTACCAGTGGCTGCCGTATGACCCCCAGCAAGCACTGGATTTGCTGCGCCGGGCAAACTTTGATTTTGAGCAAGAGCTTACCCTTTCATATTCTTCGCAGGGCAATGAGTTATTGCCCGACCCGCACCGGATTGCCCAGACGATTCGTTCTCAGTTATTGCCTTATGGGGTCAACGTGCGTTTGAACCGCATGGATGCTGCTGAGTTCGAGCGATCGGTGCAAGCCGGTGAGGAAGCCTTTTTCCTTTACTCGTGGTATGCAGATTATGCCGACCCAACCAGCCTCTACTCCACCATTTTCAGTTCCGATGCGAAACTGCTCGGAAATGTCTACCCGGACGTGCAATTTATGGCCAGAGAAGCCGGGCGTACCAGCAATCCCGACCAGCGTCAAGGCCGTTACAACCGGATCAATGAAATGCTGCGAATGCACGTGCCGGCAATTCCCTTAGCACATGTGCGCACGGCGGCTGTCTTTCGTCAAGAAGTCCAAGGGGCAGCGGTCAATGCCTACCTGGAAAATTTGCCCGAAGTGATTACTCCCGACCGGACACTCGTTTTTCTCCAATCGGCTGAACCGGAATCGCTCTGGCCGGCAGATGCGACCCAATGGACAACCTTTCGGGTAACCAATCTGCTCTATTCAACTCTGGTTGAAAATGATTTCAACGGGACAGGTTTACGGCCCGGCCTGGCGGAATCATGGTCATCCAATCCGGATGCAACTGAATGGACTTTTAACCTGCGCTATGGCGTGCGTTTTACGAATGGCGAACTGCTGGATGCCAATGATGTGGTGGCATCTTTTGCGGCGATTTGGGATGCCGCTAACCCCAATCATACCGGTGACAGCGGTCAGTTTGTTTACTTCCGGCGCTTTTTTGGGTCTTTCCTGAATCAACCTTGATGGATTATGTCTGGGGTTTGACAACAAGGCTGCCTCCGCAGGGCAGCCTTGTTGTTTTTGTGGAAACTTTAACCCACGCCGATGCGTCTGAAATATGATTGTTGAAAGACCACCTCAACAAATTCCTTAGAGTTTAACTACTTGAATTGTGGTAAAGTAAAGTTAGTTCGCCAGTGGATACGTTGATGTTGACGGAGGAGCTCCAATGAGGAAAGATGCTCAACCGCCCTTTTTGCGGCTAGTGATTACGTTGGTGAGTTTGTTGGCCGTGGTTGGGATGTCCTGTAATTTGCCGTTTGGAGGCGGTCAAGAGCGGCTGCTTTCGACCCCAACGGTCAGCCGCCCAACCTCGCTGCCGACCCCGCAGCAAGATTTACCCCCCACGGTTTTGGAAGTCCAACCGGAGCCGGGCAGCATCCTCAATTCACGTGATGGATTGGTCATCACATTCGATCAAGCCATGGATCGGCCTTCGGTAGAAGGCGCACTGACGCTGCAGCCGGTTTCGGCCGGCCGTTTTGAATGGCTGGATGATACCTCAGTGCGCTTTGTGCCGGATCAGCCTTTGCCTTTGAATACCCCTGTCACCCTTACGGTGCAGCCCACGGCAAAGGATAAAAGCGGGAAGAGCCTTCTCCGTTCCTTCTCGTATGTATTTCGCACAGCGGACGAATTACAAATCACCGAAAGAATACCCCAGCCGGAGGTCAAGGATATTGACCCGACCACGATTGTGGCAGTTACCTTTAATCGTCCTGTGGTTGAATTGGGGCAGGTCGGCTCGCCAGAGCCGGCAGCCTTCACCCTGCAGCCGGCAGTTGAAGGTGAAGGCCGCTGGTTAAATACCAGCACGTATGTGTTCAATCCCCGCCCGGCCCTGGAAGGCGGCAAGACTTATCGGGTTGTCATCAATGGCGGCTTATCGGGTGTGGACGGAACATCATTGACCAATCCTGAATCAATGAACTGGCAGTTCAGCACGGTTAAACCGGCCCTGATTGGCATTGAGCCAGCGTTGGAAGGGCCTCAACCGTTGGATGTTCAGATTCGCTTAACCTTCAATCAGCCGATGGATAGGCGCAGTGTTGAAGAGGGATTACGTCTGCGGGCGCAGGACGGCAGTCCGATCAACCTGTTCTTTGAGTGGGCTGAGCGCGATACGATGGTGACCATAAAGCCTCAGCAATTACTGGAACGTGGGCGGGAATATGTGGTTGAGATGGAGCGGGTGGCTTCATTGGGCGGAGTTGCCGTTGAGAGTACTGTGCGTCAATCTTTCCAAACGGTGGGGCAGTTTCAGGTCGTTTCGACGCAACCTTCAGCCGGTGCGGAGTTAGAAGTATATGGGGATTACGGCTCGGTACTGGTGGAATTTTCAGCGCCTCTGGCACGGTCTCAAAACCTGAATGAACTGGTGATGCTTGAGCCAAAAATCAGTAATTTATCCTTTTACAGCGACGAGCAGGCAGGTTTCCTGTACCTTTCCGGCTTCTTCAAGAGCGGTCAAACGTACCGCTTGACTTTGAAGGGAGATCTGCAAGACCGCTGGGGTCAGGCATTAGGCAGGGATTATACCCTGACCATCAGGGCCGGGAATCAACTTCCAACCCTGACTATTCCCATCCAAAGTTCGTACAATACGCTGTATTATGCTTTGCCGGGGGATACTTTTTTGCCGGCTTATGCCACCAATCTGGAAACCCTGAATATCCGCCGGGCTCGGATGACTTTACTGGATGTCATCCGTGCCATTGAACGAACTCCCACTTTCGAATCCTTTGCTCTCGAGGAAAACTGGCAGGTGGGTTTGAATTTACCGCCGAACGCCAGCCAGGGAATTGAAATTCCGCTGAGAGCAGACCGCGGTGGTCTCGAAACCGGTTTGTATGCCTTTCGTATCGCTTCACCACAATTTACCGAAACCTATCAAACAATCAATCTGCTGATGGTGGTCAGTCCCATCCACCTGACCATTAAAGAGAGCCGGCAGGAGGTTGTAGTTTGGGCGATTAACGCCCTCAACCGCCAGCCCGCCAGTAACCGCGAGGTGACCGTGTATCAGGGAGGAAGCGGATTGGTGCTTGGTAAGGCACAAACCGATGCGCAGGGCATTGCCCGTATTCCCCTGACCGAAAATCAGTTATACCGCACTCTTGTGGTCACGCTGGGTAATGAGGGCGACCCGGATTTTTCGCTGGCAACCACGGAATGGAACGCGGGAATTTCGCCGTGGAACTTTGGTATCCAAGGCATCTTTGACCAGCCCCGGCTTAAGGCTTACGGTTACACCGACCGACCCATTTATCAACCGGGCCAAACCGTTTATTACCGCTATGTTGTCCGCCAGTGGAACGATGCTCGTTATCCCCTCTCGGATTTGAAGGAGATTACCGTCAAAGTTTATGGAACTTACTCCCCCGAACAGGGGACACCCCTGCTTGAAACTCAAAAACTGACCCTCTCGCCTTATGGAACTGCGTATGGTCAGGTGCAACTGCCGCGAGATGCGCCAACGGGGACTTATTCCATTCAAATTGAAGAACAACTCGACTCGGTGGTTGAGTTTCAAGTCGCTGCCTACCGCAAACCGGAAATTGATTTACAGGTTTCTTTTTCAAAGACGGATTACCGCATGGGGGAGGATATCCGTGCCGAAGTTGAGGCAGCCTACTTTTTTGGCGCACCGGCAGCCGGCGTCAACATCACCTGGACGTTGTACGCCCGCAATGCCGAAGCGGATTTGCCGGGCGGCTATACCGCCGGTGTACTGGATACCTACTGGCTTGAACCAGATTGGTGGATGCGGATGCAACTGCCGCTGGGGGATTATGTGATGGGCGGCAGTGGAGTCACCGGCGGGGATGGGCGTTTTCCGTTGACTTTCCTCAGCGACACCATTCGTTCGCTGTTACAGGAAAACCGCCAGAAGGTGCTCACGCTGGAAGTAACGATGACGGATGAGAGTGGTTTTCCGGTTTCACAGCGGGTGCAAACGGTACTTCATCCAGCTGATCTGATCATCGGTATCCGCCCGCAAAGCTGGGTACAACCGGCTGGCAGTCCTTTTGTGTTTTCCATCCTTACGGTAGACTGGCAAACTCAACCAATTGGCGGACGGGCACTCAGCGCATCTTTTGACCGGATTGAATGGGTGCAGGAATGGAGTGAGTTTGAAACCGGGGCGATTTCTTACCGGGAGGTGATTACTCCCGTCAGTGGCGCTGATTTACGAACCGGCAATAACGGGCTGGCGACGCTGGAATTTACTCCCCAGGAGCCGGGCGTGTATCGGCTCGACGTACGGGGAGAAGGGGCGGTAAGTCAGGTGCTGGTGTGGGTTGGGGGAGCCGGAAGTGCGCCGTGGCCGCGCCTGCCAAATCAGCAGATTCGACTGGAAGCCGACCGCAAGGAATACGCCGTGGGTGATACAGCCCAAATTTTCATTCCCAATCCGCTGAAGGGGACAAGCCAGGCCTGGCTCAGCATCGAACGGCGGGGTGTGATTACTTATCGAATCCTCTCCCTCGTTGAGGGGGGGGAAACGGTGGATGTGGCGATTGAGGAAATGTTCGCTCCAAATGTGTTCGTTTCGGTCACGTTGATTGGGGTGAATGAAAACGGTAAGCCGGATTTCCGGCAGGGTTATCTGGAATTGAAGGTGAAACCCGAGGCATTTCAACTGGATGTACGATTGATTTCTCCACAGGATCAATTTGAGCCGCGCCAGTCCGTCCGAATGGAATTGCAGGTCAGGGATCAACGCGGCAACCCGTTACAAGGCGAGTTTTCGGTAGCGGTGGTGGATAAAGCCATTTTTGCGCTGAGCAGCCCAAATGCTGAAGATATCCTGAGCGCGTTTTATGGTGAGCAGCCAGCAGGGGTGTTTACAAGCCTGTCGCTGGCTGCTTATATCGGCCGAATTCCGCTTCTGCCGCGCGGTTTAGGCGGGGGCGGCGGGGGAGATGCGAGCCGGCTTTCTCCGCGCAGTGATTTTCAGGACACAGCCTACTGGTCAGGTGCGTTGGAGACCGATTCGAGCGGTTTCGCTCAGATCGAATTTACTTTGCCGGATAATTTGACGACCTGGGTGGTGCTTGTGCGCGGCCTGACAAGGGATGCGCGGGTGGGGGAAGCATCCCGCGAGATTGTAGTCAGCAAAGACTTGCTGATTCGTCCCGTTCTGCCGCGCTTTGTTGTGGCGGGTGACCGGCTTGAAATTGGAGCAGTCGTCCAGAACAATACCGAGCGGCCTTTGGATGTCACCGTTCGATTGCAAAGTAACGGGTTGGTGCTGGAAAATCCTGCCATGGAGCGTCAGGCAGTCCAACTGGGTGCGAATGACCGAAAGCGGATAAACTGGTGGGTCAAGGTCGAGGATGTTCCTTCGGCTTCGTTGATTTTCAGTGTCGAGGGCGGCGGTTTACAGGATGCCGTCATGGTTTCAGGAGAGGACCTCCCTATTCGCCGTTATACCACTCCACAGGCGTTCGTGACCGGCGGCATTCTTGATCAGGCTGGTGAGGTGCTGGAAGTGGTCAGTCTGCCGCGATCGTTCACCCCTGCCGGCGGCAGTCTTAAGGTTGAACTATCCCCAAATCTGGCAGGCAGTGTTTTTTCCGGCTTACAGGTTATGGAGGACTACCCGGATGACTTTATCGAGACATTGCTTTCGCGATTGTTAGCCAATCTCAGCGCGTACCAGTTGAGCCGGGAAGCCAATTTTGCAGCACCCGACCTGAACGAACGCTTGCAGCAAAGCATCCGGCGGGATCTGGACCGCCTGCTAGAAAAAAAGCAGGCCGACGGGGGCTGGGGCTGGATCAGCGGCGAACCGTCGGACTTTTTCCTGAGTGCTTATGGGTTGTGGATCCTTGATCAGGCCAGCGCAGCCGGTTTTGTGATCGAATCTTTTCACATTCTGGACGTTAACCGTTTTGTAACGGCCAGCCTGTATACACCGGAAATGGTACAGGAAACTTCGAAACTGGATCAGCTGGCTTTTGCTTACTTTGTCCTGAATCAGAATGGGCGGCAGAACCCTGTGCCGCCGGAATTGTACCGCTTACGGGAGCGGTTAAACTCATGGGGACAGGCGTTTCTGGCGATGGCTCTCAATCGCAGCGGCGACTCTCAATCGGCTGAAACCATCCTTGCCGACCTGCAGGGTAGTGCCGTTCGTTCGGCCACTGGAGCCTTCTGGGTGGAAGAGGCAGATTCGCTATTTCGTTTTTCCAACACCTATGCTTCGACTGCCATGGTGCTGATGGCTCTGCTTGAACTTGATCCGGCCTCGCCGCTGGTAGGGGACGCAGTCCGCTTTCTGACACTGCAGCGTGGCGGCCGGGGCTGGCTGAACAGCTACGGCAGCGGCTGGGTGCTGGCGGCCCTCAGCCGTGCGGTGCGGGCAAACGGCGAATTGC
>DLXG01000181.1 GCA_003448875.1 Anaerolineaceae bacterium | reverse complement strand
CTGCGCCAGGTGAACCTGGGCGGTACCGCCGTGGGAACGGGGTTGGGGGCGGACCGGCGTTACGTATTCCTGGTCATTGAGAAGCTGCGGGAACTGACCGGGCTGGGCCTCGCCAGGGCGGAGAATACGGTCGACCCCACTCAGAACGCCGACGTGTTCGTGGAGGTCTCAGGACTGCTCAAGGCGGGTGCCGTCACCCTGGCCAAAATCTCGGGGGACCTGCGGCTTCTGTCTTCGGGGCCGGGCGCCGGCCTGGCCGAAATCGCCCTGCCCCAACTCCAGCCCGGGTCGTCCATCATGCCCGGCAAGGTCAACCCGGTTTTGGCCGAAATGCTCAACATGGCCATGTATCATGTAATCGGGCTGGATACCGCCGTTGCGCTGGCCTCTCAGGCCGGCCAGCTTGAGTTAAATGTGATGATGCCGATCATCGCTCACGACCTCTTTGAGATGATGCACGTCATGATCGGCGCCATCAACGCCTTTACCGATAAGTGTGTCGTCGGGATCAAAGCCAACCGGGCCAAGGCTGAAGGCTGGCTGGCACGCAACACCATTGTCGTCACCGCCCTGAATCCGATCATCGGTTATCTGGCTGGTGCCGCTCTGGTTAAGGAAGCCCTCAGCCGTGATTTAACCGTTCAGGAAGTCGCTCTCGAAAAAGTTCGGGAAGGTGCGCTCAAACACAAGGATACCGGTCAGCCCCTTACCGAGGAAGAAATCCGGGCGGTTTTCAGCGATATGAGGAAATTGACCGAAGGCGGTCTTTTCGGCGGTGGAGGTGCTGGCGGGTAATTAGATTTTTTGGCTGGCGTAGACTGCCGCTCCCACAATGCCGGCGTTGTTCAAGAACAATGCCGGCGTAATTTTTGCCCGCACGGTGATGTAAGGAAGGAATTTATCGGCATTTTTACTCAGGCCGCCGCCGATGATGATTAATTCCGGCCAGAAGAGTTTTTCCATCTCGCTCAAATATTCCTGCAACCGTTTGGCATACTTTTTCCATGAAAGGTCTTTTCTCTGCCGGGCTGCATCAGAGGCGCGCCACTCCGCATCCTTACCGCGAATTTTCAGGTGGCCAAACTCAGCATTCGGCACTAAGACGCCGTCGGTAAAAATGGCTGTGCCGATACCCGTGCCAAGCGTGATGACCAGCACCACCCCTTTCACATCCTTGCCGGCTCCAAATTTCATTTCAGCAATGCCGGCAGCATCCGCGTCATTCAACGTAAAAGTACGGCAACCGGTATGTTGGGTCAATAGTTCATCAACATTCGTCCCAATCCAGCTAGGGTGAATATTGGCCGCCATCATTGCAGTACCCTGCAAAATCGGTGCCGGAAAACCGCAGCCAATCACCCCTTCATAGCCAAATTGATGCACCAGTTCAGCACAGGTTTGGGCAACATCTTCCGGTTTAGCACCTTCCGGTGTGGGTATGCGCTTGCGTTCGGTCAGCAGTGAACCGGTTACGGGGTCAACCACCGCCCCTTTAATCCCTGATCCGCCAATGTCAAGACCTAAAACTTCCATTTTGCTCTCCTTCCCTTTCCTTTATGGACATGCGTTTTGTAAATGCTCTTCAAAAGTTTTCGCAAAGGAATGCCTGCCTGAACCATCACATCTGGCGCGAAAATAAAAGTAAGGCGAATCGGCCGGGTAAGCCACCGCCTGCAACGCGCTCAATGAAGGGTTACAAATTGGGGTAGGCGGTAAGCCTGCATTTTGATAAGTATTGTAAGGGGAGTTAATCATCAAATCATTGCGAGTGAGCGGATTAGTCCACCAGGTTTGTTGAATTGAATTATATCCCAGTGCGTACTGAACAGTTGGATCAGCATCCAGTTTCATCCCGGCTCTCAAACGGTTGTAAAACACAGAGGCTATCATCGGTCTCTCTTCCTCTACAACACCTTCTCTATGAACAATAGAAGCAAGTGTTACCGCTTCATGCAGCGATAAACCCTGACGGGCAAAAGCCTCCCGCAGATTGGCATCTACCTGTTGATTGAAACGATCCAGGAAGGCTGCCACCACCTCCCTCAGGCTTGCGTCCCGCCGGAAACGGTATTCACCCGGAAAAAGATAGCCTTCCAAACTTAACCCGGCTGAATTTCTGCCCGCCGGATGCCATTCGGCAGGGGGATTGCGCACAAATTGAAGAAACTCATCGGGGGAGATTTGCAAGCCGGAAGTCGGCAACGAGGCTGCTATTTCTTCTAACCGCCAGCCTGCCAGAATGACAAAAGTGATCTGATCGGGTGTGGCATCCAACAGATGATGACCGATCTCAATTGCATTCCAGGCCGGGCTGATTTCGTACTCGCCTGCCTGGATGGCCGTATCCAAACCGGAATAGACCATGTAATCGCGAAAGGCTTCAGAATTGCGAATCAATCCTTCCCGCTGCAGACGAACAGCAACCTGCTCCGCCGTTTCGCCCCTCTGAATAACAAACAAGCGCGGTGATCCTTGCTCGGCTATGGGTTTTGTCAAATCCTCATGTCTCAAGATCAAACGTAAAGAGTACCAGTAACGATCTACCACCCCCAGACGAGAACTGGCGTAGCCGAATTGGGATTCTGCAAGAGAAGGAATTTGAATCACAAACCAACCCACAGCTACCAGCCCAATAAAAAATAACAACAGGAATATAAGACATCCAAATGAAAGTCTGTGACGTTGCGATTTGGCCATTTCTATTCTTCCCCTGCGGTAAAAACTGAGTCGCGGTCGTCTAAATAAGATTGCAAAATAACAACAGCGGCCAGATCGTCCATGTGGCCACGTCGCTGGCTGCGTTTGACGCCCATTTTTTTTCTGGCGTTGCGGGCAGTTTGGGTACTGCCGCTTTCATCCCATAATATGACCGGGATGTTGGTTTGAGAACGAATTGCCTCTGCCAGCCGCTCGGCCTTTCTGCCCATCACACCGGGCGTACCATCCAATTCGATGGCCTGTCCAATCACAATCTCCACAACTTCCCACTCCCGGGCAATCTGGACAATCGTGGCAGCATCAATCAAACGCGAAACATGCTTCAAAACCTGCAAGGGGTTTGCAATCGTGCCAGTCGGATCGGATATAGCCAGACCAATCCTCTTTTCGCCCGGATCTACCGCTAAAACCCTGCCTCGTTCGCGGTTCATCCTTCCTCCACGAATATCCGAAAGGTAAGAAAGGGCAGACGTGACCACCATACCGGCTGAATAATAATCTCAGGTGAACTCCCCAACCGGTATTGCCGGGTAATCAAAGCAACGGCAGTGTCCATCGGCATCCCGCGGATAGATCCGGTTAACTGGGCCGGTTCAATCTTCTCTTCAATCATTCGGGCTGCTTCCACCGTGAATTCAACCGAATCTCTCTCGATAAAAGTGTTTTGCTCTCTATTGCGGATTTGAAACGTGTCCCTGACAGGTACCATCTCGTCTGTCAGGTTAGCATTCATCGCATCAGTCAGGACACGTTCGAGATGCAGTTCATCATATACCCAGACTTCAAACTCCACCTCCAAGTTCAAAACGAACCGATCGGCCAATTCGCCAACAGCCGGTTGAAAGACTTTCTTAATGACCTTGTGGATTGTGAGTGTTTCAGGTAAGAGAACCATACCAGACGGCAGGCTCTTCTGCATCTCCTGGAGAGCGTCTTCTCCCAGCGAGGTGATCAAAGTATCATACAAACGGGCTGCATCCAATTCACTGACCACCCTGCCCTGACGGTCGCTGCCGCCGAAGATTGCTTCCCTGTTTTCCACTGCCACCAGCAACCCGAGATTGCCTTCAATTGTCCCCAGCGCATTCGGCGGCACATTTCCCTGACTGCCAGCCGATAATGCACGCACAACTGCTTCACGAGTTTGCCCGTTACCCGCCGGCAGGATCACATTTCGGGTAATCTCATATCGAACATACGGCTCAGCCAGCGTTCGGATTACTGTTCCTTGTGGGATTGAAACTGCTTCATCGGTCAAATTGATCAGATGAACCGTTCCACTGGCCTTTTTATCCCCTATAACCTGCACCCCGCTTGCGTCTCCCCATAAAGTCCCGCTGAGGGTTACTCTATGTACCTCGGCCGGCAACAGACCAGAAGGGGAGACAACTTCTATCCGCGGACTTGCCCGAATTCGCATCCTAATCGTTTGTTCTTCCTGATAAGGTTTTATAAAGATTGTTGCCGAGGGCAGGAAAAACAACATTAAGCCAATAAAACTCGCCATCCCGAGCAGAAAGAACAATACCCGAACCCATGTTTTTTCAGGTATTGCGCGGGTTTCATTTAATAAATCGCGTAACACTTGGGGG
>DLXG01000215.1 GCA_003448875.1 Anaerolineaceae bacterium | reverse complement strand
CTGAAATACCATCGCGGCAACGCAAGTTACAAAGTGCCGCAAGAAGCCGCACTGGAATTTGCTGCGCTCGATACCCCCACATCGAAAAAACGCATCATCCTGCTGGTGCAAATCGGCAAGGAAGGCTGGGATTGCCGCTCGTTGACCGGTGTGATTTTGGCGCAGAAAAAAGACAGTCCAACCAACATGGTGCTGCAAATCGCCTGCCGCTGCCTGCGCCAGGTGGAAAAAGGCGCGCTCGAAACTGCGCTCATCTGGCTCAACGAAGATAACGCCGAAATTCTGCAAAAGCAGCTCAAAGCCGAACAACGCACCAGCATTCAGGAAATCAACGCCATCGCCAAAACGCCCCAGGCAAAAACGATTGACCGCTTTGCTCGTGACGCCTACCTGAAACTGCCGCCGGTAGATTTTTACCAACTCCGCATTGACTACGGCGCAGTGGAACTGGAAACCGCTCCCGCGCCGGATGCTCGCCTGAACGACCTGCTTGCCTCTCTGGAGAATTACCGCGTTTACGGGCAAACCCAAAGCGGGGCGCTGACCGGTCAGAACGCGGCCACTATCACATTCAGCCAGACCCAGGTGGTGAACGCCGTCCATGGTGATGTTATCCGTTTTTACCAGTGGCTCAACCTGATTGTCCGCGAGAGTTTCGGCGGCGTCACCTACCGCGACCTGACAGCCCACCGCGCTGCGCTTGAAAGCATTTTCAACGCGATTACCGCGCCCACGCCGCAAGGGAAAACCGCTCTGAACCTGCTCTACGACCAGGAGCGCATCCGTTCTGCCATTCGCGCCGCCTTCTTCACCCGCCGCCAACTGCAAACCAATGAGCAGGTCATTCCGCAGAAGGCTCACCTGCTGCTGGCTTCCAAACTGCCCCCAGTGAGCGAGAAAAACGCTTATCCATCCGAACAGGATACGAAAACCATTCTGGACGCGGACAAGCAGGGCAAAAGCGGGGAACAACTGGAGCAGGATTACGCGCAGATTGCAGAGACCATCCGCCAGCAGTACGCCAGCCTGAACTTGCCCGGCTTTGCCAACATCCCCGTGCCATCCATCAGCCTGGCTGTGCGCTGGAAAGACCGCACCCTGCACTATATCCCATACAGTTTTGCCCAGAGCCGCCTGGAATTTGACTTCCTGGAAGCCTGCCTGCAACTGCAAGATTTTCAAGACAAAAACCTGGAACTGTACTACAACGGCGAGCGCGGACTGACAGAATTTGTCATCAACTGCTATCAGAAAAAAGGCAACTTCTGGAAGTGGCTGGGTGAATACACCCCCGACTTCTTGATCTTACAGCGTGACCAGAGTGGCAATCCCTATAAGGTGCTGATTGTGGAAACGAAAGGAGAAGGATTTGAGGAATCCTTCAAGTCCCGCCGCGCCTATGTTCAGAGTGACTTCCTGCGCCTGAACAAAGACAAATTCGGCTACGATCGCTTTGAGTTTCTCTACATCCGCGAATCGGACGACCCCGCCGCCCGCCTGGCCCAACTTGCTGCCAGAATCAACGCTTTCTTCGTCTAATTACTGCATACTGAAAACTGGAGAGTCTCCATGCCCATCAAATACGTTCCCTTCTACCCAGAACCTATCGAAGGACAGGCTTTGCTCAACAACTTCACCCGCACCCGCCGCGCCCTGACCTACCGCGACAACGACAAGCCCGTCCAGCGCATCTTGCGCGGAATGCCGCTCTATGAAGTGGATAAGGTGGAACAGGTAGGCGAAAATCCAGATGGCAACCTGGTCATTCGTGGCGAGTGCCTTTCCGCCTGCGCTTACCTGAAAGACAGGGGGATTCAGGTTGATCTGGTGTACATTGACCCGCCCTTTGCCAGCGGCGCGAACTATGCCAAAAAGATTTACCTGCGCCGCAACCCCAAAGTGGCGCAAGCCATCGAACAAGCCGAGCAGGAATTGAATGACGAAGAACTGCAAGCCTTTGAAGAAACCATGTACGGCGACATCTGGACGAAGGAAGCCTACCTGAACTGGATGTACGAGAACCTGGTTGCCATCAAGAGCGTGATGAGTCCAACCGCCAGCATTTACGTTCATTTGGATTGGCACATCGGGCATTATGTCAAAGTTTTGATGGATGAAATCTTTGGGGAAGATAATTTTCAAAATGAAATCATTTGGGCGTATGACCAAGGTGCTAGAGGAAATGAAAGGTTTGCGCGAAAACACGACACAATTTTTTGGTATTCAGTCTCCGATACTTATAATTTCTTTGCAGAAAAAATTTTAGTACCTTATGAAAGCGGAATGACAAAATGGAGATACACAAAAGGTTTGCAAGCAGGAAAAGAAATGCCAGAAGGTAAAGTCCCTAGTGATGTATGGGATATAAAATTCAATTCAATGACCGAACGATTATATGATACAGAAAAGCCCTATGAATTAATCGAAAAAATAGTTCGAGCGTGTAGCGATGAAAACATGGTGGTTGCCGATTTCTTTGGCGGCAGCGGCGTCACCGCCAAAGTTGCCCACGACTTGGGGCGCAAATTCATCCATGTAGACGTGGGCATCAACAGCATCCAGACTACCCGCGATCGTCTTATCGCCGCCGGAGCCTCTTTTGACATCCTGGAAGTGCGCGATGGCGTGGCACTCTTCCGCAACCCCGCTCAAACGATGGAAAAGCTCGCCACGCTTATCCCCGGGTTGGGCAAGGCAGAGGGACTGGATGATTTTTGGGCAGGAGCCATTCAAGATGGCAAAAACGGCATGATTCCCGTCTATCTGCCCAACCTGCTCGACCACCGCGCCAAACTGCTCGACCTGCCCCAAATCAACCGCATCGTCAATGAGCAAATCCCCAACCTGCCCGATGGCGTGAAAAAAGTCATCGTCTATTATGTGGACATCGAAGACGAGAAAGAAGCCCGCGCCTTTATCCGCGAGTACGGCAATCCGCTGGTGGAGGTGGAACTGCGCGACCTGAAAACCGTCCTGCACGAAATCGTCTTGAATGACGAAGTGGACTACACCCTGACCGAAACCGCCGAAGGCGGCTGGCGCGTTGAAATCACCCGCTTCTACTCCGACCGCCTGGCGCAAAAAATCGAAGCCCATAACCAGAAACTGCAACTCAACGCGGGCAAAAAGAAAACCCGCCAGCGCAAATTGGAAGAAACCGCAGAGGAGGGCGAAGAGTCTCCAACGGAATTTACTCCCCTGGAAATCAGTGAAAACGGGCTGGAACTCATCGAACTCGTCAGCCTGGATTGCACCGCTGATGATGGCCCCTGGCACAGCGATGTGGAAATCAAAATAGACAAAAAAGGCTATGTCATCCGCGACGGCGTGAAAACCAAAGAATACTGGGACGCTACCATTTCATCCAGCCGGAAACCTCTGCGCCTGAAAATTCGCAACATTGCCGGGGATGAGACGGTAGTGAGGGTGGAGTATGAATAAATTTTGGGGAAACCATGATGAAGATAAGCCGCATACATATCAAAAACTTTCGTAATTTCAAGGAACTGGACGTAAACACGGGTGATAATCTGGTCATCGTGGGGGAAAATAAAGTTGGCAAGACCAATTTTTTGTATGCGCTAAGGCTCGTGCTTGACCCCACATTGCCGGAAAGCAGCCGATGGCTGGAAGAAAAAGATTTTTGGGATGGTTTGGGTGACAACAAATTCTCTGAAAGAGCATCTATCAAGATTTCTATAGACCTGACGGATTTCGAGAGTGACGATAACTTACTGACCGTTTTAGCAGAGCATATTGTCGCTATTGATCCGTTGACCGCACGCTTGACCTATGCTTTTCAGCCGGTTGTAAAGGAAGAGATAAAGTCACTCGAAGATTACGAACCCATTACATTTGGCGGCGACCGCCCCGAAAATCGGTTTGGTTATGAACTGCGCCGTTTCATCGCCCTGGAAGTCATGCCCGCCTTACGAGATGCAGAAAGTGATTTGATATCCAGTCGCAATTCCCCCCTCCGGCGATTGATCGAACAGGTCAAGGCTCAGGTTAATAGAGAAAAACTAAAAGAAGTCGCAAATGACATACAATCTGCTACTGAGAAAGTTCTGGACATCCCTGACAATTCTGATGGCACTCAAAAACCGATAAGAAACACAGAACAAGCAATTCAAGAAACCCTTAAAG
The DNA here is from genome assembly GCA_003448875.1 of Anaerolineaceae bacterium. GTDB lineage: Bacteria > Chloroflexota > Anaerolineae > Anaerolineales > Anaerolineaceae > Bellilinea. The sequence goes on along the minus strand of DLXG01000215.1, from coordinate 4,004 downwards.
AATTTATTGGAGAAATTCAGGCCTTTGACTTGGCTTTTGGTTTGGCACCACTTGAAGCGGAACGTCTTTTACAATCGCTCAGATTAATGATAGATCAGGGCAAACGTACTATCGCTGAAGCAAGCACTGGATCGGCAAATGCCCTATATATGGTCCTAAAAGAACTGGAACTACGCTGGATTCGTAGGCAGGCAAATAATCAACGCTTCCATACTTTTTTAGGCATCGAAGAGCCAGAAGCACATTTGCACCCTCACTTGCAACGGCAAATTTACAAGGACTTTCTTCGCCCACGTCAACATCAGGAAAATCCATCGCCAAATACTCCCCAAATCTCTTCGCGTACAGTGTTATTGACCACCCATTCACCCCACATTGTCAGCGTCTCGCCGATTAAATCCATCGTCCTGCTCAAATCCATCCGAGATGAGGCAGGAAAATTGCATTCGGTGGGAGTGTCAGCATGGAATGCAGGGTTAGAAAAAATCGACATAGATGACATCGAGCGTTATCTTGATGTAAATCGCGGAGAGATGCTGTTTGCACGCGCAGTAATTCTTGTTGAGGGCGAGGCAGAATTGTACCTAGTTCCAAAGATTGCAGAATTAATCGGATACCCGCTTGAAAAGATTGGTATTTCGGTCTGTTCAGTAGGTGGAACCAATTTTTTGCCTTATGTTAAATTGTTAGGAAAAAAGGGTTTTGATATTCCCTTTGCTATTATTACCGATATGGACCCACAAGAGGAAAATAATCCACCTTTGGCAAAAAATCGTGTTTCAAAATTATTACATGAAATCTTGATTGAATGCACGGATTTGTATGATACCTGGCAGCAAGATGCTATTCAGCATGGGATTTTTATAAATCAGCACACGCTAGAAATTGATTTGTTCGAAATTGCATCTGAGCCAATGTGCCGTTCGCTTATAGAATTGACAGAGAATCAACACGCTCAAGAAAGGGCTTCTAAATGGCTTACCAGCCCTTGCAGCGTGGATAATGACTGGTTGATAAAGGATATAGCACAGATTGGCAAAGGACGCTTTGCACAGCGGTTATCACAGTATCTTCAACCAGAACACTGCCCACATTACATCATGGAGGCAATTAAATTTGTGGTCAATCAGTCTACACAATGAATTTCAACTAGAAGTAGACAAACTGAATTCGGAACAGCGCCAAGTCTATGATTCTACTGGTCACTGTGTTGTGTTGGCAGGACCCGGTACTGGCAAAACCAAAACACTTATTACTAAACTTGGACGCATGTTGATGGAAGATGTCCAACCTCCACGCGGGGTTGCTTGCCTGACATTCAGTAACGAGACCGTGCGCGAATTGGAACGCCGCCTGAAAAAAATTGGATTGGGACAGGTGCCTAATCTGTTCATCGGCACTGTACATAACTTTTGTATGGCAAATATTGTAATGCCTTATGGAAAATTAGCAAAAATCCCATTGCCACACGATTTCAAAGTTGCTAGTGAGGATGACCAAAATAACTGCTTTCAGAATTTGGGTATCTATAACCAAAAACAAAATGTTGTGATACATCGGCGGACTTGTTTGGATAGAAATTCTGCTGAATGGAATAACGGAGGACTTGGTGAATTAGTTGAGCGTTACGAAAATCAACTCCATGAGAATCACTTGATAGATTTTGATGATATGACGTTGTGGGGTTTGCGAATTGTCGAACAGCATGAATGGGCGCGAAAATTAATCAAAGCCCGCTTTCCAATTTTAATTATAGATGAGTACCAAGATTTAGGATTACCTTTACACCGTCTGGTGGAAATTTTGTGTTTTGATGCAGGTATCCGATTACTGGCAGTAGGCGATCCAGATCAATCTATTTATGGCTTTTTGGGAGCAAAGCCTGAATTGCTTGGTGACCTGGCAAATGACCCAAGGGTACAAAAAGTTGTACTGAAACTTAATTATCGTAACGGAAGAAAGATTTTAGAAGGCGCAAAAAAAATAATATCCAATACAAATAACGAATGCGAAAATAGTATCGCTGAAGGTGAAATCTTTTTTTATCACATCCCAAATTATGGCAATTTTGAAGGAATTGAGGCACAGGCGCAATACATTGTTGATGTTTTGCTCCCTAACATTCAAGCGCGAGGGATTGGCTTGGAAAAAATCGCAGTGCTGTATTTGGACCACAATGATGGACAGAAAATCTTTGACGCAACTCAGAAGGCTGGGCTGAAAACTATCCGAATTGACCAGGGCGCGCATTACAGGAAAAACGAAATAACTAGATGGTTGGAAACCTGCGCAGCTTGGTGTATGATAGGATGGAAAAACGGTGAACCTGGTCTGACCGAACTGATTAGAAGATGGGAACGTTTTTTTAGGGCGAACCATCCAAGCGATTCTGAACTATGGAAGCACAGAAAGAACTTGATAAGATTTCTATGGAATAAACGTATTGAAGACCCAAAACAAAGCGTCTTCCTCCGGGATTGGATAAGTAAATTCTATGAGGGGTGTTTAAGTGCAGTATTTTATGATGGTTGTCAGTGGCAGGCGGAATATCATCAGTTAAGTCAAATTTTAGATAAGGTTAAACTAGGCAAACCGATGGAATCTTTTACGGTAATGGATTTTGCCGGTCAAATAGGCCATCCCGAATTCTTGAATTTAATCACATTACATAGTGTAAAGGGATTGGAATTTGATGAGGTAATTATAATGGGTTTGGAAGAGGGAAAAATACCTAACTATTATGACACAGGACATCTCACAAAACTTAAAGAAAAACAGAGACTTTTCTATGTTGGTCTAACACGCGCACGTAAAGCCATTCATTTAGTTTATTCTGGTTTTTACTACGATAGGAACGGAAATCGCTGGGAGTACGGAAAATCACAATTTGTAACACTACTAGAAGAGCAGATTAATTTGCAGACTTAATTAGACTACGATATGTAAAAATATCCCACAATTTTTGAATCCACAACTCAGTTCCTCAAAGATAAATTATTTTATGGTGGCGACGAGGCTTTTTCCCATTTGACATCTGGTTTCATAAGGTAAATGCCTGTTTTAGCCCCACCAGATGTTTCTTTTCGGTTGAGTTTTCCCATGGTGGCGACCGCAAAAGTAAGAAAATCAAGGTTTACAATGTAAACCTTGATTTGGCGCGCGCCAAAGCGGAGAGGTGAGCGCCAGTCACGCTCTGAAAGAGTTGGGAAAGCAAAAAGTTTGTTTTCACTAAAAGGCAAGAAACAAAACAAGAGAGAACGATTGCCCTCTCTTGTTTTTCCGTAGTTCACGGATACCCTCACGAAGTAAATTTATCATATCAATCATTTCTCAAATTTTCAACCCCTCAAAAAACAAAAAAGAGGGCTGGGTAGCCCTCTTTTCGGCAAGTGGGTGCCCCTGGCGGGATTCGAACCCGCATTTACACTTCGTGAGGGTGTTGTTCTATCCGTTGAACTACAGAGGCACGTTCATCTACCGAGGTCACTCTGGGTAGACTTGCACCACCCCAGGGCACTATGCAGAGTGAAGGAATAGCCGGGCTGGGTAAGCCCGGCTTCTTCCCGCAGGGGGATCAGCCCGCATAAGCGGCGTTGAGCGCCAGAAACGCCCGCGCCATGCGCTGCAAGTGGACGTTTTCAGGCTTCCCTTGTGGATCGAACCCCTTGCCGTCCGTATTGGCGCACCAGCGCACCCAGCCCTGACCGGCGGGGCCAGACGCCCACACCTCGGCAAGTGTCTTGTCCTTCATCTTGCCGAAGTGAATGACGGTATCGCCGGGGTTGGCCTCGCCTTCAGCAGCCGGTTCAGGCTCGGCTGCCGCCGGTGCAGCAGGCTGCGGGACAGGTGCGGGTTTGGGGACATTGACCTTGCCGTTCCCGCTGCCGTTGGGAAAATCGCGGTGCGAGCGGAGACCCAAATAGACGCTCTCCTGGAAGCCGATATTGCTAACGGCGTTCCCGATGGCATTCGAGAGAGCACCCTTCAACGCGTAAGCGATGTTG
>DLXG01000032.1 GCA_003448875.1 Anaerolineaceae bacterium | reverse complement strand
TGCCGGTAAGGGCTTCAATCAGGCTGGATTTACCGTGATCCACATGCCCGGCAGTGCCAATCACATACATGAGTTTTCTCCACAACAATCAACGCTTGCGGCTGATTGTCTTTTCCTGTTCCTCATTCCAACTGCGTACTAAGGCTAACAAAGATTGCAAACGGCTGGTGGTTTCTTCGGTTATCTGGTGTGAAAAATCTTGAATTTCCTGAATCAGGTCTTCCAACAACACCAGACGCTCCTCCAGTTTGCCAACTGAGCGCAGAAGTTCGCGCTGCTGCTCTTCTTGCGCCAGCGTGTAATTCGTCCAGCGTTTCTGGTCATCAGCCTTGAAAGCAACCCACTCCTGCCGAAAACGGTCCTCCACCAAACGCTGCATTTCGGTAATTTCATTGATGCGCCGTTCAAAACGATTGGTGATTTCTTCAAAAGCATCCTGCGCGCGTTTGACTGCCCTCTGAGTGGCTTCCAATGATTGCAATTGATTATCTAAATTGCTGGATTGCGCTTCAATCTGCTCAAAACGCACCTGCCATTCCTTCCAGACCCGCTCTCTCTCAAGAGCCGCCATGTTCTGCTTTTCCATGAAAGCAATCTGACTCTGCCGGCGTTCACTTTCAGCCGCCACCAATTCACTGATGCGCACTTCAATTTTCCGCACCGAATCAGCATTCAGGTCAATTTTGCCGCGTTGTTCTTCCTGTCGTTTGCGCAAGGCTGTTACTTCCCCTTGCAAGTCGGTCAGGCGCTTGGCATCCTGCCGCTGGCTTTCTTCCAGCAATTTGATCTGACGTTTATATTCATCATCCGAGCGGCGAATCAATAAGATTTTCTGTTCCAACTCTTCAATTTCTCTGCCCAGCCGATTTTCTCCCTCGGCACGGGCCTGCAAGGCTTTACGGATTTCCGGTAAAACTTCCAGTGTCTTGCGAATCTCACCCAGCGAACGATTTACCGATTCATTATCAGCCAGGCGGATTTTTTCAACTTCGCGTTCTTTTTCACTTCGCTGCTTTTCAATATCCTGAATCATGCGAGTCAGTTCCTGCCGCATTTGAGCCATAGCCGTCTCAATTTGATTAAATCGCAGCAAAGATGTTGCAATCCGGGTGACTTCTCCTTCCAATTCCTTGAAGCGCTGGTCAACCGGCTGGGTTTTTTCCTCGAGGTTGGCAATCCGATCCTGCAAAGTGGCAACCAGTAACTTATCCTTACGGCGTTCGTCTTCCAGCCACTCCAAACGTTTTTCCAATTGCTCAATATCCATGAGAAATCAGTCCTCTCGTTCCAGAAGTCAGCCAGTTATTCTGGCAAATACATACTGTTCGTTGAACCTATTATATCGAATTCCACTCAACGGGCCGTCAGTAAAGCCGGGGCAACCCGCAGAATGAAAATTACGGATTGATAAAACACCCCCGGCATTATTCCAAACAGGAACAGGAAAATTATCCCGCCAAACAAGACTACCCGCTCCGCCCATCTTTCAAGGTTTTGTGCCGGTTCCTCTGCAAGCCGAATAACATGCAGCAATACCCGAAGCACCCCTATCAGGAAGCCCAAATTGCCCAGCAAAACCCAACCAATCAACAAGGGTCGTTGAGCGGCAAAAAGTTCCAGGGCTTCTAAGCGCACCGGGAAGCCAGCCAGCAAGGGTACCCCACTGATGGAGAACAAAGCCAAAATCAGCGCAATCACTGCTACTGGAAACCGTTGAAAAACACCCTGAAGATGGTCAAAATCGGTTGGTTGTGCCTTGTTTTTCAACACAGCCAGTGCCGAAGTCAGAACAAACAGACCCAGCAAACGAGGCAATAAACTCGCCGCAAAAATCATGTAACCCGGGAGTGAGTTAAGTCCAATGGTCAGAAGGGCGTAGCCGCTCTCAAAAATCACCGCATAGCCGAGCAAACGACTGATTTCATCCTGAAATGCTGCCCAAACACCGGCAGTGATGATCATTAAAACACCTGTCAGTTGAATCATTAAGAACATGACCGATGAAGATCTCAGCCATCCCACCTGACTGATGAAATCCAAACCGAGCATGAGAATTGAAACCGGCAGCAAACTGAGCACAAAGCCAGCCGAATAGGGACGAGTTTGATCGGTCAGTTGGGGCAACCAGAAGTAAAACGGAAAAACCGCCAGCCACAGTGCAAAGCCAATCCCCAATAATACAGCCGCTCTTGGCAAAATAGCCGGGTCTATTTGGGCAATATCCCCGCTGCCAAACACCCACCCGGCCAGCAGAATGAACGGCATCCCCAGCGTTTGAAAGATGAGGAATCGCTGTACACCACTCTGAGCGACCTCCCCGGGTGGTACGAGGATGGGAATACTCAACAAAACCGCCAGTTGAACCAGCAAGGCCGCATACAAAAACGGCTGAACAGCCAGCGCACCAATCAGTGCCGAAACAACCATTAATCCAAACGGTGTAAATAAGCGGTGCTGTCTCAGAATGATGCTGCCCGCAAACCACACCGCACACACCGTGAAAATCATCACCAAAAAGGGTCTTTCGTTGTTGGTCAGTGTGAAACTGCGCCCCAAAACAAACAGACTTTCCCCCACTTCAATCTGTAATCCGCCTATCCGCAAATTTACACCGATCGGCATAGCCGCTGCCAGCACCGCCAATAAAGCAGAAAGTGCCACGGCTATGCCGCCAGAGAGCCATTGTCTGCGGCGTAATAGCCACAGGATCATCCCTGTAACAAGGGGAATAACAATCCAGATAACAGGCGCACTCAAGCGGCTTCCTCCAACGAAGACGATAAGATGAAATACGAACCCGCCACGCCCACACCAAGATTGATTAGACCAAGTAACCCCACTACCAATACCGAACTGACCAGACCGGAATAAATCATCTCAAATCCTGCCAGAAAGGTAAGAAGCCCAATGCTTAACCGAAATGGATTGCTCGTTAGTCCCAGCTGGATTAATCCAGAAATGAGCAGAATCAATCCCCCGCTAAGCAGAGAACGTTCAACCGGTATCCATGCTTCGGCGGCCGGTAAAATTGAGAAAGCCACAATCACCCCAAAAATCACCACAAAAACTCGAAAAATCCGCCCCGATAAATCAGAGACGGGCAGGTCTTCCCCAAGGCTGATTTGGGAAGAAGCCAAAATTGCCCCGGCCATCCATCCGATGATTAACTTAACGGCTGCCAATCCTATCGGCAACGTTTGAGCAATCAACCAGAAAACCCCCACATATTGCACGATCAATGCAAGCAGAGCATATCTCCAGCCTAAAAACAAAATCAGGAAAAAACTGCTCAATATCAACAATAACACCGGAATAGACTGAAGGCTCATCTCTTAGCGCACTCCCCCAAATATGGAGATCAACAACACCAGCAGCAGCAACGACCATAGAACTCCGCCTTCCCCCTCAAACAACAACGTCAATAAGCGCGTAAATCCCTGCACGGTATGGAAGATAAACCTCAACACTCCATACAACCAGTTGAAGCCCAAAAATGCGCTGACAACATCTGTCGATCTCCGTACGATATTTTTCATCCAAACCGTTTGAGGGGATGAGAGATCTTCATCCTGCTTGCGGCGAAAGGCAAGCCACGCAAAAAAAATGCTAAAACCAAATACAATGAGGCCACCCCACCATGTGCCCAACCGTAAGCCTTGCTCAACCCCAAAGAAAACGCTCAACCAGGCCGAAAGCAATAACACCATTAAGCCAATCGTATAAGTGGTAACGATATAGGGTTCATAATGATTGGTTAATTCCCGGCTTTGTAAGGCGTGGCGTATAAATCCGGCGATCATAATCACCCACATACCGGCAAGTAAAATTACCCAGCCGGCGTTTACCGCCACAGCCTGCCAGCCAGCCGATAATACTGTAAACGGCAAACCGCTAAAACTGAAGATTGCAGCAGCCATCAACCCATTCAAACGATTGCTGCGAACCGTGTAAAGGAAAATCATTCCTCCCCAACAAATCAAGGCTACCCCCCACAACACCGCAAGCGGAGCATTGCCCTGCATGACGGATAAAATTGCCAGTCCGCTGAAAAACAGCCCGAAAAATGTGCGACCGGCAATTTCATTTTCCGCCAGCAGCCACATCACCGCTGCATAAAAAATTAGCAGTAACATCCCCCCCACCAAGAGGGGGCTGGAACTACCAACTACCAAACCATCTGGCAACTTAACCAGCAAAGCCAATCCACTGATCTGGCCAGTAATTCGCATCAGACTTGTCAACCCGTTTTGAAGGGGCAACTGTGTTTCATACTTCAAGCTCAAAGGCAGTACCCCTAATCGCAAAATCACCGCTCCAATCAGCAACAACAGGTCTTGCTCAAGGACAGTATCAAACGTAAAACCTAGAGCCGGTTGGCGGGCGATGACAATAACGCTTACCAAAAGTCCAACCGAGAACAGCCGAAGCGCAAAAGATGTCAATACTTCACGGCGGTAACGATAATCACGGATA
>DLXG01000255.1 GCA_003448875.1 Anaerolineaceae bacterium | reverse complement strand
TATTGGGATTGGTCAACATTAAGCCGGCTACGGTTTCATCGCAGGCTGCGCGTAAGGCTTCGATGTCCACATTCCCGCGTGAATCAGAGGGGATATGAACGACCTCATAACCGCTCATGGCAGAAGTCGCCGGGTTCGTACCATGAGCTGAGTCGGGTACCAGAATTTTGGTGCGTTTTGTATCGCCTCGCGATTTGTGGTAGGCGCGGATGATCATTACTCCGGTAAATTCACCTTGCGCACCTGCCGCCGGTTGGAGGGTAACCGCATCAAAGCCGGTAATTTCTTTCAGGTATTCCTGCAATTCATACATCAAAGCCAGATTTCCCTGCACGGTTTCGATGGGTTGGAGGGGATGAGTATAGGCAAAGCCGGGCAGGCGGGCCATTTCTTCGTTGATTTTCGGGTTGTACTTCATGGTGCAGGAACCCAGCGGGTAAAAGCCACTGTCAATGCTGTAATTGAGGTGGGAAAGGTGCATGAAGTGGCGGATGACATTTAGTTCTGAAAGTTCCGGCAGGGGCAGATTCTGGCGCACCAGACCTTGAGGCAGTTCGGCTAGAGGGACATCCGGCTGAGGATAACGGACCCCGATACGGCCGGGAGAGGAAAGTTCATAGATTGTGGGCTCAGTCATGGGAATACTCCTTCAAAGCCTCACACAGGATTTCGATATCTTCGCGGGTGTTCATTTCGGTGACGGCTAACAGCATGTGGTTCTTTAAGTCTGGATAATCATTTCCTAAATCATACCCGCCTAGGATACCGTTATCGAGCAGGTATTCATTAATTTCTTCGACAGAGTCGGGGCATTTGACCACAAATTCATGGAAGAAGGGCGTTTTGAGGACTACTTCGAAACCGGGAATCTGGTTAATTTGCTGGGCTGCGTAATGTGCCTTGTGGTAGCATAGTTCAGCAACCTGCCGCAGCCCGGTTTTACCCAGCAGGCTCATATACACTGTGGCTGCCAGTGCCATCAAGCCCTGATTGGTGCAGATATTGGAAGTTGCTTTTTCGCGGCGGATGTGTTGTTCGCGGGCGGTCAGGGTCAGAACATAGCCGCGGCGGCCTTCTTTGTCGGTCGTTTCACCGACCAGCCGCCCAGCCATTTTGCGAACATAGTCTTTTTTGGTGGCAAAAATCCCAAGATACGGCCCGCCATAAGAGAGAGGGATACCCAGCGGTTGGCCCTCTCCGCAGGCGATGTCAGCACCCATCTCACCCGGGCTTTTGAACAAGGCCAACGCTAAAGGATTGACGACCACAGCTAGTAGAGCCCCCGCTTCATGCACTTTTTGGGCAAATGCCGTCAAATCCTGCACTCTACCAAAGAAATCGGGATATTGGACAATAACAAGGGCCGTGTTTGTATTGACTAGCGGCAACAATTCCTCAGCGGTGATAAAAGGACTGTGGCCTTCATCGCCAATGACTTCAAGATTTTCGTAGCCGTTCATATAGGTGCGCAATACGGCGCGGTATTGCGGATTAACCGACGGCGAAACGACAAAGCGCGTGCGTTTCCCCCTGAAATGATGATAGGCTAACACAGCGGCTTCGGCGGTAGCAGTGGCACCATCGTAGTGCGAGGCATTGGAAGCATCCATGCCAGTCAAATTGGCAATGAGGCTCTGGTACTCGAAGATGGCCTGCAATGTGCCCTGAGAAACCTCTGGTTGATACGGTGTATAAGCCGTATAAAATTCACCACGCCTGAGGATGGAATCTACCGCTGCCGGTACGTAGTGGTTATACGCGCCGGCACCGAGGAAGCAAATCAGATCGCGGGTGGTCTCATTGATGCTGGCCAGTTCCTGCAATTGAGCAGCAACTTCCATTTCAGTTAATGGTTCTGGGAGGTTCAGCTTGGGAAAACGGTACTCGGCAGGAACATCTTCAAAGAGCGATTCGATGGAAGGTACGCCGATAACTTTGAGCATCTCCTCCCGTTCGGAATCGGTATGTGGGGTGTACATTAGTGACCTCGTTCCTGACAGTAGGCTTCGTAAGCGGCGGCATCCAGCAAGGCGTCCAGTTCGGAAGGATCCGCCATCTCGATTTTCATCATCCAGGCTGCGCCGTAAGGATCACTGTTAATGACTTCGAACTGGTCGGTTAAGGATTGATTCAATTCAACAACCTTGCCGGAAACGGGAGCGTTGACATCGGCTGCAGCCTTGACTGATTCAAGTGTGGCAACCGATTGGTCTTTGGTGACCGTATCACCGACATCCACCTTGAATTCAAAATAAACAATATCCGAAAGTTGAGATTGGGCGTAATCAGAAACCCCGATGACGGCGATATTGCCTTCCACTCTAACCCACTCATCGCTTTTGGCATATTTTAAGTTGGCTGGAACATTCATGGGAAACCTCCTGTCAGATGATGATTTGATAAAGCACAGAGGACATACCAAACTGAGGTATGTCCTCTGTTATAAACCTGTGAGATTCATCCCGATATTCGAGATTTGCTCCATGGGTGCACATTGTGCTTTTCAGAGGATAATCCATTCGGGGTCCTTTTACCTGAGAGATTCGGCGATTTCAAGGTTGCCTTGCCCCTTCGGTGCCAATTTGAATTTTGGTCTCTTCCCCGAATTTAGTAGAGAAACGATATAGATGCTTACA
>DLXG01000207.1 GCA_003448875.1 Anaerolineaceae bacterium | reverse complement strand
GCCGTTGTCGCGTACCACGATTTCCACCGTCACCGCTTCGCCTTCGGCGGCAATTGGCCATTCGGTGTGCCGGACAAGGACTGATTCGTAGTCGGCGATGAAACCAGCCGCCACCCCCAGCGCACTCGGCAACGGACGCTCTGAGAATACATAGGGCAGCCCCTGACAGTTGATTTGGGCGGAGTCTCCATCGGCCAGAAGCAGAACTTCCTGTGCGCCAAAAGCACGCAGTACCTCCATGGCGTCGGTCTGGCGGGTCGTTTTGGAGGCAAAGAACAACAGAGTTTCATACTGGCCGTCGCCGTCACGGTCCTGCACCCCGGCCAGACTGCGCCCGGTGAACGCTTGGGGCTGCCGTTCGGCTTGCGGGCTGAGGCCGACGACCACCAGCGGGGCACTGGACTGCTGGAAGGCGGTTTCGGTGTAAGGGCTGATACGGGCCGAATCGTCCCACACTTCCAGCATGGCAAGCGGAGGACTGTTTTCTCCGGGTGGTGTTCCGCCCCGGCGCAGGATGCCGTTTGATTTCAGCCCCAGATCGTCATTAAATGATTCTTCCGGGAAGAAGGGCCCACCAACCACACAAAAGGCGTTTTTATCGCTGCCGGCAAACCGGTTCCAGAAGTTGTCCAACGGCTGAGGGGTGAAGGCAGCAGCATCCTCGGGGCCGGCAGATGTCCCTCCGGTCAGCACTTGCAACGTGGCATGGTGAGCCAGATTGACCACCAGCACATAATCCGGTGTCCCGCCGGGGTAGTCTTTGCGGTAGAGGGTTACCGCCGTTGCTTCGGCTACGGGGTAAAAATCAGGCGGGATTTGCTGGCCGGAATGACCTGCCGCGGCAGGGGCAGTGAACAGGAAGATGAGTGGTAAAACGAATATGAGACGGGGAAGACGCTTAAGAATTTTTTGCATGACTTGCTTAATTATACCGATTTGTGGCGGGCTGCGGCGCAAGAGAAAAAAATCCTGAAACGGGGCGGAATATGACCATAAATATGACTCGCGATACCCTATTTATCTATTTTGTCGTTGCAATAAGGCGGTTAGAATGAACAGAGCAAATACTTATTACCAGGAGAGTCAAAATGGCAAAAGCGACAGCACCGCTGGTGATCAACGGCAAACCCTTGCCGACCATGAGCGAAATCAACCGCGAAATTGCTCCCTATCAAAAGGCTGATACCCGCCGCAGCGTCTGGCAACTGGTTAATACGCTGGTGCCGTACGTGGGTTTGTGGGTCTTAATGGTGTACAGCCTGAAAATTTCATACGTTCTCACGCTGGCGCTGGCTTTTGTGGCGGCTTTGTTTCTGGTGCGTGTGTTTATTTTCTTTCATGATTGCGGCCACAATTCTTTTTTCCCTTCCACCCGCTTAAACCGCTTGGTGGGATTCTGGCTGGGGGTGCTGGTATTTACCCCCGGTGAACAATGGTGGCATTCCCATTCGATTCACCATGCCACCAGCGGTAACCTCGATAAACGCGGGGTAGGGGATGTGACGACCCTGACACTGGAAGAATTTTATGACCGGCACTGGTTGCAGCGTTTGGGTTACCGCTTCTTTCGCAATCCGCTGGTCATGTTCATTCTCGGCCCAATTTTCATGTTTGTGATTATGCACCGCTTGCCGCTGCCCAATTACGGCAAGCGTCAGACGCGCAGTGTCTGGTTGACCAATCTGGCAATGCTGGCTATTGCGGTGGGCGTGAGTCTGATCATCGGCTGGCAGGCGTACTTAATGATCCAACTCCCCCTGATCTTCTTCGCCGGTTCAATGGGCATCTTCCTGTTCTACGTCCAGCATCAATTTGAAGACACGTACTGGGAACGTCAGGAAAACTGGAATTATGTGGCAGCCGGCTTGCTGGGGGCTTCTTACTTCAAACTGCCCAAAATTCTGGAATGGTTCACCGGCAGCATCGGTTACCATCACATCCATCATCTCAGCCCACGCATTCCTAACTACTATCTGGCGGAGTGTCAGCGCAATTCGCCAATCATGCAGCAATGGGCGCGGGTGATCACCATACCGGACAGCATCAAAACCGTGCGTTTGAAGGTTTGGGACGAGCCGCGTAAAAAACTGGTTGGCTTCCCGCGTGTGAAAGTTGAACGCAATCTGACCGAGGGGCTGATCGAAAAACCTCTGGAAAAAGCCGAATTGGAAAGCCAGTAGCGTTTTCATCCTGCTATTCGTGTTGAACCAGCAGGTCAATCTATAAAGCAGGGTTCAGAGAACCCTGCTTTTGTCTGACATTTCAACCGAAAATCAAGCCAAATGGCTTGCGTTTCCCCTGCAATTCGTCCATAATAAAGGTGATTTCCCTCACCCAAGATCACCCAAGGAGGAAAGAATGGCTGTCAAGCAGGCTGTCAAACCTATTCGACTCGAACGCCAGACCCCCGTTCCAGCGGACATTGAAATTGCTCAACAAGCCAGAATGAAGCCGATTACTGAACTGGCCGAAGAACTGGGACTGCGACCGGATGAAATCGAATTGTACGGCCCCTATAAAGCGAAAGTGAAGCTGGAAGTTTTGGAACGGCTCAAAGACGTACCGAATGGCAAATACATTGATGTTACCGCCATCACCCCCACGCCGTTGGGGGAGGGCAAGACGACCACGACGATTGGTTTGAGTCAGGCGTTGGGGGCGCATCTCGGCAAGTCGGTGATGACCTGTATCCGCCAGCCCAGCCAGGGGCCGACCTTTGGCATAAAGGGCGGAGCAGCGGGGGGCGGTTACAGTCAGGTTGTGCCGATGGAGGATTTTAACCTGCACCTGACCGGCGATATTCATGCGATTACGGCAGCCAACAACCTGCTGGCGGCGGCCATTGATGTGCGCATGCTGCACGAATCCGAAGCCACCGATGAGCAGCTGTTCGAGCGTCTGTTCCCCAAGGATAAACAGGGCAAACGCCATTTCGCGGTTAACATGCTCAACCGCCTGAAAAAATTGGGAATTGACAAGACCGACCCGGATGAAATGACCCCGGAAGAGCGCAGCCGATTTGTGCGCCTCGATATTGACCCCGATTCGATAACCTGGCGGCGGGTCATTGATACCAGCGACCGCTTCCTGCGCGGCATTACGATTGGGCAGGGGCCAAATGAAAAAGGCATGGAGCGCAAGACCGGCTTCGACATCACGGTAGCCAGTGAGATCATGGCCGTGCTGGCGCTGACCACCTCGCTGGCGGATATGCGCCGCCGTTTCGGTGAAATGGTGATCGGCACCAACCGCAAGGGTGAAGCGATCAATGCCGATGATCTGGGGGTTGCCGGCGCGATGACCGTTTTGATGAAGGACGCCATCAAACCGAACCTGATGCAAACGCTGGAGGGGACGCCGGTATTTGTCCATGCCGGGCCGTTTGCCAACATTGCGCATGGCAACAGTTCCATCATCGCCGATATGATCGGTTTGAAACTGGCCGATTACGTGGTGACCGAGTCCGGTTTTGGTTCGGACATGGGCATGGAAAAGTTCTTCAACATCAAGTGCCGCTATTCGGGCCTGATTCCGAATGTGGTGGTGATGGTGGCGACGGCGCGGGCGCTTAAGATGCACGGCGGCGGGCCAAAAGTGGTGGCAGGCAAACCGCTGGATCATGCCTATACTCATGAAAATCTGGACTTGCTGCGCGCCGGTCTGGGTAACTTGCTGGCGCACATCGGCATTGCCCGTAAATTCGGCGTGCCGGTGGTGGTGGCGATTAATGCGTTCGCCACGGATAGTGAAGCGGAGTTGAATTTAATCCGCAAGGTCGCCGTAGAAGAAGGCGGCGCAGAGGACGCCGTAATTTGCAACCACTGGGCGTTAGGCGGTGAGGGTGCCGTAGAACTGGCTGAGGCCGTGGTCAGGGCTGCCGAAAAACCCTCTCAATTCCACTTCCTCTACCCGCTGGATATTCCGATCAAAGAAAAGATTGAAATCATCGCCCGCGAAGTGTACGGGGCGGATGGTGTGGACTACGAGCCACTGGCGGAGCAGCGCATTGCTGAATATACCCGCCTGGGGTTTGACCGCCTGCCAATTTGCATGGCCAAGACACACCTCAGTCTGAGTCATATTGCTGAATTGAAAGGTGTGCCTAAGGGATTCCGGCTGCCGGTCAGGGATATTCGAGCCTCTGTGGGTGCGGGCTTCCTCTACCCGTTGGTGGGGACGATGAGCACCATGCCCGGGCTGCCTACCCGTCCGGCTTTTTATGATGTGGATTTAGATCTCGAAACCGGACGGGTTGTTGGCTTGTTTTAACGGTAAAATAGCCTTTGCAACCTGTTTGACGGGTGTCTGACTTTTAATCCGGAGGTGCCGAGTGGATTTGTTTGGTAAAGAAGCCATTTCGGTGGATGTGGGGCAACGTCTGAAAACGCTGCGCGAAGAACGCGGTATTTCCATGCGCACCCTGGCGCGCAACAGCGGCCTTTCCGCCAATGCGTTGAGCATGATTGAGCGCGGGTTGACTTCCCCATCCATCAGTACTTTGTTCAAAATCGCCACCGCTCTGGGTGTTCCGATTACTGACTTTTTTCGTGAAGAGGCGGAACGCAAAAAAATTGTGTTCAGCAAGGCACATGAACGTACCCGCATCCCCTTCTTAAGGGGAGTGTGGGAGGGCATGGGCAGCGAGTCGTTCTCCGGCCGGTTGAATGCCTTCATCATCACGCTGGAAAACGGTGCCAACAGCGGGCCGCATCCGATTGTGCATACAGGCTCGGAATTTGTCTTCTGCCTGCGCGGCCATCTGGAATACGAAGTGGATAATCAGCGGCACGAACTGGAAGCCGGTGACAGCCTGATTTTTGCGGCTCACCTGCCGCACCGCTGGCGCAACCCCGGCCCGGTGGTTTGTACGGCGATTATCGTCATCTCATGCCATGCCGAAGGTGATAAGGCCGCCGAGTTCAAGCATGTTCTGGACAATATCCAATCGGAGTCGGACTGAACTGGCCGCTGAATAAACGGCTGCGAGGTGCCAGATGGCTTTCTTTGATCTGCCGTTAGAAGAATTGCGCCGCTATCAGCCAGCAGTGAGCGAGCCGGCCGATTTCGATGCTTTTTGGGCAGTCACGCTGGAACAGGCGGAGCAGTTCCCATTGGATGCGCGCTTTGAGGCGGTTGATTTTGGCCTGCGTACGGTCAAAACGTATGATGTAACCTTCAATGGTTATGGCGGGCAGCCGGTCAAGGGCTGGCTTTTGCTGCCGGCGTATGCGGAGCAGCCCTTACCGCTGGTGGTGGAATATGTGGGATATGGCGGCGGGCGTGGCTTTCCGACCGAGTGGCTGTTGTGGTCGAGCGCGGGATTTGCTCAACTGGTCATGGATACACGCGGGCAGGGCAGCGTCTGGCGGCAGGGAGATACGCCGGACGTAGCCGAAGGCAGCAGCCCCCATTCGCCCGGTTTTATGACGCTGGGCGTGCTTTCTCCGCAAACCTATTACTACCGGCGGGTATTCGTGGATGCGGTGCGGGCGGTGCAGGCCGGGCGCAGTTTTCCGCTGGTAGATGCCGGCCGGGGGGCTGT
>DLXG01000033.1 GCA_003448875.1 Anaerolineaceae bacterium | reverse complement strand
CCAGCCTTCCAGCGTCGGAAGAGGTGTGGGCTGGGGGGCTGAGGTACCAACCGCTGCACAACCCGGCGCACTTACGATCAAAATCAAACTAAGCGCAATCAACAGAAAGACAGAGGTGCGTTTCATCATAAATTCCTGTCTGGGTTTATCCCTTGACCGAACCAGCCGTCAAGCCGGAGACAATATAACGCTGCAAGAAGAGGAACAGGATCAGCATCGGCAGGGTCAGCATCAGCACCGCGGCAGCCAGAGTAGGCCAGTTGCTTCCGTAGACACCCTGAAAGACGATCAAACCGCGCGTGATCGGGTAATATTCCTTGCTGGTCAGGTAAATTGTGGGAGCAATCAGTTCATTCCAGATTCCAATCGCGTGCAAGACGATCACCGTGGCAATCGCCGGCCGGATCAGCGGCATGACAATCGTCCACACAAAGCGGGCATAGCCGCAGCCATCCAGCGCGGCCGCTTCGTCCAATTCCCTTGGAATGGTTTTGATGTAGTTGACGAGGATGACAATTCCAATTGGGTTAACCAGGAAGAGCATCACATAGCCTATTGGGTTGTTGTACAGCCCTAAATTAAGAATGAGTTGAAACTGCGGGATGAGGGCGGGCGGTAGAAACAACGCAATGACAAACAGGGTCAGGATGACGCCGGAATACTTGACATACCCACGCGCAATCGGAAATGCCACAAAAACCGCGGCCAGAATGTAAATTGTAGTGGCCGAAAAAGTGTAAATCACCGAATTAAGCAGGTACCTGGGGAAATTGGCTTTCGTCCACGCCTCTCGGAAGTTTTCAAAGTGCAGTTCGGTTGCCAGCGAGGTTGCATCCTTCATAAACGAGGGCATAGTTTTCAAAGAGGTATTAACCAGCATCAACAGCGGCCCAAGGTAGAGGAGAGCGAAGAAAATCATCACCGCGTAGGAGCCAATCACTCCCCAGCGAATTCTGCGGACGGGAAAATTGTCAGAAGATGGAGTGCTCATCCTAAGATCCTTTTCTCTCTGCGTTGCAGATATTGTTGCAGAGTCATGCCGATTACCAGCACCAGCAGGAACAGCACAATCGAAGCGGCGGCGGCGTAGCCTTGCCGGAAACTGGTGGTTACACTGCCGGAAGTTTGACCAAAACCGGTCGCATAAATCAGATAACCGAGCACTTGCGTGCCGTTTCGGTATCCCAGCAGTACCAGAAACAGCTGCCAGGCCTGCAAACTGCCAATCGTGTTAAGCAGCAGGTTGGTGTTCACACTGGGAGTGAGCAGCGGCCAGGTTACATTGGTGAACACCTGCCACGTGTTGGCCCCGTCAATCCGGGCGGCTTCGTAGAGTTCACTGGGGATGGTTTGCAGCCCGGCGATGAAAATCATCATGGTCACGCCCAGATTGGCCCAAATTTGAATAAAAATGACCCAGGCAAACGCTTCGGCGGGTTGACCGCCCAGAAATTCGGAGCGCAAACCGAACAGCGCCAGTAACTTTGCCACCGGCCCCCCAATCGGAAAGAGGAACAGCGACCACATTAAGCCCTGAATCACCACACCGAGGATGACCGGCATAAAGTAAATGGTGCGGAAGATATTCGAAAAGCGGAGTTTCTGGTTGACAATCAAGGCCACAATCAAACCCAGCGTAAATTGGACGGTGGTGACCACAAAGCTGAAGATCAAGGTTCGTTTGAGCGCATCCAGATTGTCTAACGAAGCGCGGCCCATAAAGAGAAACTCCCGGTAGTTATCAAATCCAATCCAACGCACCGGTGCACCTCTGATTCCCGTAGCATCCGTAAAGGAATAGAAAGCGGTTGCCATGGAAGGGCCAAAGGATATTAGAAAGTAGAAAAACAAACCGGGCAGCAGCAGAAGATAGGGGATCAATTTCGCCCAGCCGCGGCCAAAATGGTAGGACATATCGGCACCCATTCCTTTCTGGTAAAAAAAGGCTGGGCTTCCTGCCGCAACAGGAAGCCCAGATGGTGAAAACTTTTTACTTCACGGCGTCCAGCCCGGCCTGTAAATCAGCCTGCACTTTGTCGGCCAGTTGTTGCGGGTCGTCGAAAGTGCCAAACGGCTTGAAGTACGAAGCCCATGGGTTGGCATACTGACCAGCACCTTTCGGCGCAACCCAGTATTGTTCGTAGCCGACCCGGAAATTGGCGAGGTAAGGGGCAATTTCGGCGCCGATCTTCGTGTTGAGTTTCGCAGTCGGCTGGGTGGGGATGAAGCCCACAGCATCCACAAAGGCCTGATAGTTAGCCGGTTCAGAGAACTCTTTCAGATACAGCAGGGCGGCTTCTTTATTCGGGGTATTGGCAGCAATTGCCCAACCCTGGTCATACTTGCCGAACCAGTACTTGTTGTCTTCGGGGTTGTCAGAACCCGGGAAGGGGATATAGCCCCAGTCGAAATCGGGCTGGGCAGCCTCAATCGCGGGAGCATACCAGCTGCCGCCGGGGAACATCGCCACCGCACCGGAGGCAAAGCGGCCGGGAGCAGCGTCACCGGCAATACCGCTGGCGCCTTCTTCCATCATATCGCGGGCGTAAACTTGCATCTTGCGCCACATTTCCAGCGATTTGGCGTCATTCCACTTAATGGTGCCGGTCCACAATCCCTCCACCAGCGCCGCCTGATCGGGATACATCGCTCCAAGCAGGCCGTAGGCGCCGACGAAGATCGGCCAGCCGTCTTTACCGCCGGCGGTCATGCAGGGAATATTGGCGGCTTTGAAGGTTTCGCAAGCCGCAACCAGTTCTGGCCAGGTGGTAGGAACGGAAACATTATATTGCTCAAAGAGCTTCTTGTTGTAGAAAATCCCGCTGTAAATGACACGCCCCAGGTTGACCGCATAAACCTTGCCGTTATAGGAGCCGGCATCCTTAATGGTGGGTTCATCGTAATTCTGGAGGAAATCCTGACCGGTCAGGTCCATCAACAAACCGGCTTCGATCAGTTGCTGCCAGTTGGGCGGGTCAACCATTTTCATGTACGGCTGAGCGCCATTGGCGAAACCAAAGATATCCAGCACATCAATATCATTTGCCGAAAGGCGAGTTTGCGAAACGGTGCTGAGGTCGTTGGCATTCACAATGGACATGTCCACGGTGATATTGGGGTGGCGGTCCTGGAATTGTTTGTTGAACGTTTCCATGAAGGCCACCATGGGTGGATTCTGGTGAACCAGCACGCGCAGAGTGACTTTTTGCGCGGGCTTTTCACCGCCAGCGGTGGTCGCTTGCGGTTGTGCGCTATCCCCGGCAGGGGTTGCCGGTGAGGCGCAGGCAGCCAGAAGTGTGGCAAACACCACCATCAGGCTCAAAAACAGAAACAGTTTTTTGGACATCGGTTGCTTCTCCTTATATAGATTTGAAAGTAGGTGGGATGGATGGCTGAGACGAACATACGCTTGATTTCATTGTAAGGAATTGCCCTTAGCCGGTCTTGGAGAAAAGCGCGAGGCGGGTGGATAAAACATAGAAATGAGAATAATCCGGGAAGAGTCCCATTTTCCACGTTCTCCCGGAATCGCAGTGCAAAGCCGCTGAATAGCCATCATTCGGCCTTGTCCGCAGATTAACTTTGCCGGACAGGCAGGTAAACAGTCATTTTTTTCCTTGCGGGCGCGCTTGCTTACCGCCGGCGGAGAAGCGGCCATTCAGGCGCGCCGGAAGGCTTCGGGTGAGAGACCGGTTTCGCGATGAAAAACCCGGCTGAAATAGCCGCTGTCGCTAAAACCGACCTTTAACGCGATTTCGGTCACGCTTAACCCGCTTTCTTTCAACAATTTTTTAGCCTGATGAATGCGGTAACGCTGCAAATACTTGATGGGGGTAGTGCCCAATTCCTGTCGAAAACAAAAGGTCAGATAATCTTCAGCAATATTGATATGACTGGCAATCTCGCTGCGTGTAATCGGCTGGTCATAATGTTCATGGATAAACAGCATGGCCTGCCGCACCAATCGTTGGGCCTCCACACTCAACCGGCGTTTGCGTTCCAGCGCCGCACCGATATGCACAATGGTTTCATCGGTGGCAAACAGACCCTTTTGCAGTACCAC
>DLXG01000316.1 GCA_003448875.1 Anaerolineaceae bacterium | reverse complement strand
CATGCTGGCGGCTTTCCGCGCCGGGCAGGATATTCACGCGGCCACAGCCGCTGCCATTTATGGGGTGGCGCTGGATCAGGTTACCAAGGAACAGCGCCGGCATGCCAAAGCGATTAATTTTGGTTTGATTTACGGGATGAGCGCGTTTGGGCTGCATCGTTCCACCGACCTGACGCTGGCAGAGGCGGAAAACTTTGTCAAAGCCTACTTCCAGCAGTTCCCCGGCGTAAAGGCTTTTTTGGATGGCTTGCGCCGTCAGGCCTCCCGTCAGGGGTATGTGGAAACCCTGCTGGGGCGGCGGCGTTACTTCCCGAATTTGAAGAGCAACGCTAACCCTGCTTTGCGAGCCCGCGAGGAACGCGAGGCTATCAACGCACCGGTACAGGGTACGGCGGCGGATATTATGAAACTGGCGATGGTGCGCCTGCCACCGGCCTTGAAAGCGGCCGGATTGGGCGCACGCATGTTATTGCAGGTACATGACGAACTGGTGCTGGAAGTGCCGGAAAACGAGCGGGATGAAACTGTGCGGGTCGTACGTGGCGTTATGGAAAATGCCTATCCTCTTTCAATCCCGCTGGTAACCGAAGCGCGCTGGGGGCAAAACTGGGGCTCACTGGAGGTGTTGGCCTGAGTTTACCGCACCCCCCGCCACCTTGCGGAATTGTTATCCGAATTGCTTTGCGTTTTAGGGGTCTATCGGTTAAAGTAGATGAGGAATAAACCAGAGAGGAAGTAAAGCGGAGGAACATGGCTGGCAACCAGACTTTATTTGAGGAAGCCATGAACAAGGGGCATTCTGCCGCGTGGGATCAGGAGTGGGAGCAGGCGGCACGATATTATCGGATGGCTGTGGAGGAATTTCCAGATCACGCAGCCGCGTTAAGTAATTTGGGTCTGGCCCTGTTTGAATTGCAGGATTTTGATGAGGCGCTGCAAGTCTACAAGCGGGTTGCCCTGATCAATCCGGAGGATCCAATCCCGGCTGAGAAGATGGCGCGGATTTACGAACGGCAGGGCAGGTTGAATGAGGCCATTCGGGCAGGAATGCAGGCCGCTGAACTTCACCTCAAAGCCAGAGATGTGGAGAAATCTATTGAAGGCTGGCAGCGAGTACTCAGCCTCAACCCTGAAATTTTCACGGCTCATTCGCGGCTGGCGCTTATCTATGAAAAGCTGGGCAAAAAGGCCGAGGCTGTTTCGGAATTGATCGCCTGTGCCAGTTTGATGCAACACGCGGGAGATATTCAGAAAGCCCAGCAAATTGTGCTTTACGCACTCAAATTGATACCCGGCAGCGCAGAGGCAACTCAGGCTTTGCAGATGCTCAAAATCGGGCAGCCGATGCCCAAACCGCAGCGCCCGCGTGGTGGAACGGGCCCGATGCGTATGGCAGAGGTTAAACAACTGGAAGCCCCGCAGGAAGCCGATAAACCGCCCTCTCTTGACCCGATTGCCGAAACTCGCCAGCGGGCGTTGATTCAACTGGCGGAATTGCTGTTTGATACACCGGATGATTTTTCCGGCGCGGAAACTCCCTCTGCCCGGCGTGGAATTAATGCTTTGATGCGGGGAACGGGTGAACTGGTGCTCGATCCCTCTACCCGGACGCGTGTTCTGCTGCACATCGGACAGGCCATCGAGTCCCAGACGATGGGACAGGAAAAACAAGCCGCCGAAGAGCTGGAACGTGCCTTTGATTTAGGGTTTTCTCACCCTGCTTTGTATTTTGATTTGGGCTTGCTGCTCTCGGAAAAGCAGGATCAAAAAGCCTTGCCCATTCTGCTCAAAGCGGTTAAACATCCTGAATTTTCGCTGGGTTCTTATTTGCTTCTGGCTAAAATCTATTACCGTGCCGGGAATTACAAAGAGGCTGCTACCGCCTATCTTCAGGCGTTGCGTCTGGCAGATGCGGAAACGGTCGAACTGGCGCATCGGGAAGAACTCCGTCAGATTTATGAACCCATTATCGAGGCGCAGGCACAGATGAACGACCCGCAAGCCTTGAAAACATTGTGCGATACGATTGCGGGTCAATTGCTGCGCGGGGACTGGCGTCAGTTTCTGGCAAAGGTGCGGGAACAACTGCCTGCTCCGCCACCGCAATCGCCTCCCTCTCCATTGGCAAGTCTGCTGCTCGAATCGCGCAGTTCTGAGGTGATTGAAGCCATCGGCAAAATCCGTGAGTATATGCTTCAGGGCAAATATCGTACCGCACTGGAAGAAGCCCATTACGCGATAGATTTTGCGCCGACCTATTTGCCCCTGCACGTTCAAATTGCCGAATTGCTGGTAGCAAACGGTCAAATTACGGAGGCGGTCACCAAGTTTTTGCTGGTAGCAGACCTCTATAACCTGCGCGGTGAGGCCGGTCAGGCGATTCAAATATTAGAACGGGTGATTCAACTTTCCCCGGCGGATCTGAACATCCGTAAAAAGTTGCTGCGGCTGCTGACCGAGCAGGGACGGATAGATGACGCTCTCAAGCAATACCTGGCGATTGCTGATTTTTACTATCAACTGGCGGATCTGGAAACTGCCCGCCAGACGTATCTGGACGCCTTGAAACTGGCGCAGCAATCCCGCCGCAGCCGGCAATG
Source organism: Anaerolineaceae bacterium (assembly GCA_003448875.1). Taxonomy (GTDB): domain Bacteria; phylum Chloroflexota; class Anaerolineae; order Anaerolineales; family Anaerolineaceae; genus Bellilinea. The sequence continues at coordinate 107 of DLXG01000316.1, read as the reverse complement.
GGCTTATCAATTGCTTGGTTTGCTGGCAGAAATTGACATGCAGCGTTTGGACTGGCGTCAGGCATTGCGTTTTTACGAACAGATGCGCTCTCTTCAACCAAACGACC
>DLXG01000147.1 GCA_003448875.1 Anaerolineaceae bacterium | reverse complement strand
AGACAAAAATGACCGACATGCCCTGTGCGGCTAATTTTCGTAAAGTTTCAAATAATTTCTCCTTCTGAGAAGCACTGATGCCCGTCGTGGGTTCATCCAGAATCAATACCCGCGCCCCCAACCACAACAGGCGCAAAATTTCCAGTTGCTGGCGTTCCCCCACCGTCAGGGTATCTACATAGGTATAAGGGTCAATACTGAAACCAAACTGGCTTTGCAATTCGTTAAAGGCGCGCACCACTTCACGCCGGTTGGGAAACAAGCCGCCTTCATGGCCGATCAACAGGTTATCCACCACCCGCATTGGCGGAAAATCAAGCGGGTCTTGATGAAGCATGCCGATTCCCAAACGAATCGCATCCGATGGAGAATTTATTTTGACCGGTTTTCCATCCAGCCGAATTTCGCCCGAATCGGCCTGAATGTAACCGGAAAGGATTTTCATTAAAGTACTCTTACCGGCCCCATTTTCTCCGAGAATGCCTTGTATCTTCCCGGATTCAACCGTTAGATTGATGTCATTATTTGCGTGAACTGCGCCAAAATGCTTGTGGATGTGAATCAGTTCAACTTTCATGCAGAATTATGCCTTTTACTATATATTCTCTGCTCTGATCCGCTATTTCATTTTGGGGCTGCCGCAATAGCGGCAGCCCCCATCTCATCCTTCAAAACCAAACCTAGTTGCTGGGAACGCTTTGACCTTCCATGCCTTCCAGCAACTGCGGCAGATACCAGATCTGCAAATCGGTGGCCACTTCGCCTTCAGCCAGGAAGGGCGTGCCGTCCTGATAATTCAGCGGGCCAACAAAGAGATTCAAACCGCCGGCCAGTTCTGCAATGAATTTTTCAACATTGGCTTTGGCTTCCGGGCTGAGCGCATCGCCAAACACAAAGCCAACCGCGGAAGTATCATGGTTATTGATGTTTGACCAATCCGGGCCGAGCCATTCAAAGTACGACTTGAAAGTGCCGGCTTTGACCTGTTCAACAGCCCGCAGATAGGCTGGCCCCCAGTTGAAGTAGGGCACACCTAAACACACTTCCGGTGCTTCGGCGCAAGCACCTTCATAATCGTATGGGACTGCCCATACTTCTTTCCCGGCAGCGCGGGCCTTGCTGGCCTGCACCAACGCTTCGGTGGTGTCAATACCGGAGATGACTACATCGTAACCGCTGTTGAGAAAATCATCCGCAACCTGAGTGGGATCAGCCGTAAAGCCGGGGATATTGAACCAGAACCCAATCCAGGTGACCTTGAATTTCAGGTCAGCAGGATTTTTGCCGGCGTACTTTTCGTAGCAGTACTTGGCACCCAGGTAGGCAGAGGCAGTCAGACGGCGGGTCTCATCGTTGATTAGCGGACCAAGGTAGCCGATTTGTCCGGTCTTGGTGGTCAACGCTGCGGCACAGCCGGCGATCATCTTGCCGTATTCCATCTTTCCCATCGTATTGCCAAACTTGGGGAATTCGATGTAATTGACGCCTTCTTTCCAGGAAGTATCGCCAGATGCGTGGATTACCGGCACATCCGGATGACTGCGGGCAAAGTTGATGGCACCGTCTTTCATGTCATCCGAGTTGAAGATGATCAATTTTGCGCCTTTGGACAGCAAATCCTCCGCCAGTTGTTCGGCGGTTGTGCCGGGGCGGTCAGCCGGGTTGACTTTGTCAATATAGATCAATTTGGCGCCGGGAACCTTCTTTTCGACATACAAACCGGCATCGTAATGAGCCTGGCTCCAACCGCGGTCGTTATACGGTCCTACCAGAAGCATACCAATGATAAACTCTTCTGGTTGAGCAGGGGGCTGAGTAGGTTGAGGCTCAGCCGGTGGCTGAGTGGGCTGGGGCTCCGCCGGTGGTTGAGTGGGCTGGGGCTGAGGCGCCTGGGTCGGCGTGGCAGCCGGCTGGCAGGCGGACACCAACAGTGTAAGCAGCAACACGAAGCTCAGTACAAACCAGATGCGTTTGGATTTCATTTTCTCCTCCATTGTTCAATTGAAAAGCGGGTAAATTGGAAGTCGGTAACAAAGATATATTTGGAAAATTAAATCTATTGCTTTCTGCTACCTCCTTTCTATATTCATTGGCAAGGAACACGGGAAAGAACAAACTCGACCGCCCCATTCAAAATTACTTTCAGGGTCGGGGGGCAAACCCTGACTATCTTACTATTTTACACGAAATAGACACCGGTAGAAGAAGAAAACCTCTCCAAACGCTAGAAATTGGATGATTTCCGAAATTTGTTATGAACCTTGATAAAGGTGGGTCTGCCCGAAAAAGTCGGGCAGACCCGATTTGATCAATGGTCAGGGTACAATCCAGGTACCGGTCTCGCCCTTCAAAGCGCGGCCGATATTTTCCGGATTGGTGATCAACGCCTGCTTACCGCCGGCTTCGAGGAACCAGATGATCGCCTGAATCTTGGGCGCCATTGAACCTTTGGCAAAGTGCGTTCCTTCGGCAAGATACTGCTTGGCTTCCGCCAGTGTCATCCGGTCAATCCACTTCTGATCGGGTTTACCGTAGTTCAATGCAACCTTTTCAACCGCCGTGGAAATCACCATCAGGTCAGCTTTGATCTCGCGCGCCAGAAGGCTGCTGGCGTAGTCCTTGTCAATCACCGCTGCCACACCTTGCAGGTCGCCCTGTTCGTTGCGGATAACAGGAATACCGCCGCCGCCGACCGTGATCACCACCACGCCGGCATCCAGCAAGGTTTTGACTGCTTCCAGTTCAACCACTTCCTGCGGGAA
>DLXG01000196.1 GCA_003448875.1 Anaerolineaceae bacterium | reverse complement strand
AAGTCAAGGTTGTCGAACGCATTGGCAGCAATTCTCAAAATAGGACGGGACACCAGTGGAATTAATCCAATCGAAAAGGCTGCCCAGATCAGAATTTGAAAAAATGTGGTGTAATGGGGGGAACGGTCAGCCCAGCGCCCGCCAATGAAGTAACCGGCGGTCAGGTAAATTAGAATTAAACCGATGATGCTTGCCCAGGTCAGATTGCTGGTGCCAAAATAATTACCCAGCAAACGCGAAGCAGACATTTCCGCTGCCAGCGTGGTCATGCCGGAGACAAATACAGCCAGATAGAGCCATTTGCGCATGAGGTAGATTATACCGTGAGGAACTGGATAACTCTCGAATTTTCATGCGGTGAAGTTGGCTATAATTGATTTGTTGGAGGCGATAACGATGAGATCGATTCCACTGGTGACGGTTGATCAAATGCGGGCAATTGAACGGGAGGGGGACGCGCGGGGTGTTTCGTATGCGGAAATGATGGAGCGCGCCGGGAGCGGGACGGCCAGAGCGGTGCTAACTTTGGCATTTCAACGGAAAACTGTGCTGGGATTGATCGGCTCCGGTAATAATGGCGGAGACGGACTGGTGGCGCTGGAGTATCTGGCACGCGCAGGCTGGAAGGGGCGGGCTTATCTGGTACGGCCGCGGCCTGATGACGATATTCTCATCCAACGTGTCAGGAATGCCGGGGTGGAGGTACACTCCGCCGCAGATGACCCTGACTTCAGCGTGCTGGATGAATGGCTTTCTGTTAGCGAAGTGCTGCTGGATGGTGTACTGGGTACCGGTATTCAACTACCGCTCAAAGCGGAGGTCGAATGCGTTTTAGCCCATGTGCGAAATTTTGTACCCTTGCCATTTGTGGTGGCTGTGGATTGCCCTTCCGGTGTGGATTGTGACAGTGGAGAGGCCTCACCGGCAGCCATTCCTGCCCGCCTGACGGTCTGCATGGATGCGGTTAAAACCGGGTTATTGCGCTTCCCGGCGGCGGCACTCACCGGTCAACTGGCGGTTGTGCCGTTGGGCCTGCCGCATGATTTAGCGGCACTGGATGAGGTGCATGATTTTGTGGCTCACGCTGCGGAGGTGCGTTCGTGGATGCCAGCGCGGCCTGCCAACGCCCATAAAGGTACATTCGGTACGGTATTGGGGATTGCCGGCTGCGAGGACTACATTGGAGCGGCCGGGCTGGCCGCTGAGGCTGCCTACCGCATAGGGGCAGGACTGGTACGGATGGCGGTCATTCCGGTTGTAAGAAATGCGCTTTCCGGCCATTTGAGCGAAGTAACCTGGCTGACTTTGCCGGCCGAGAACGGGGGAATTGCAGCGGAGGCTGCCCAGATTGTCCGTGCCCATCTGGAGCGAGTTACGGCTTTGCTGGTCGGTCCCGGCTTTGGCAGCGCAGCCGGAACAGCGGATTTTGTCCAGAGGTTGTTCAGCGGTAAAAGGGATTTACCTCCGACGGTGTTGGATGCGGACGGGCTGCGGCTGATGGCGAGGGTCGAAAAATGGTATGAGAAATTGCCACCTTTATCAGTCTTGACCCCTCATCCGGGTGAGATGAGCGCGTTGACCGGTCTTACGACGGCGGAAATTCAGGCTGAGCGGGCCGGTGTAGCCCGCCGCTTTGCCCGCCAATGGGGGCATGTGGTGCTGTTGAAGGGGGCTTTTACGGTTGTGGCATCGCCCGATGGAGCGGTTTACCACATTCCGGTTGCTTCACCAGCACTGGCGCGGGCGGGCAGCGGTGATGTGTTGAGCGGTTTGATTGCTGGTCTGCTGGCGCAGGGGGTTGAACCATTCAAGGCGGCTGTTGCGGCAGCCTGGCTTCATGCCAGCGCCGGCCTCATCGCCGAAGAACATATGGGACAGTCCGCTTCAGTAATCGCCGGTGATATTTTAAGGGCAGTACCGCAGGCGTTGGCCCGCCTGTATACTCAGAATGAAATTCATGACCCCTTGTGGGTCGTCAAGGCTTGAATCAAAAGCAGCCGGGTTTAGGTTTTGACCGGCTGCTTTTCAGAATCGAATCAAGATTCAGGAAAGAGACTCGCTCACTTCTTCTGCGGCGTCACTGGCTTTCGAAGCGGCCTTGCTCAGTTTGGATTTTTGTTCCTCAATCAGGGTTGAGCCTTTTTGCTGCAATTCCCCGGCCGATTTTTTGGCTTTTTCCAGCAGTTCCTCAGCCCGGCGCAGGGCTTCATTAGCGGCTTTTTCGGCTTCTGCATAGGTGGTGTTGACCGTTTCGGACGCTTTGTCACGCAATTCTATGGCGCGCTCTTTGATCACCTCGCGGGTTTCCTCACCCGATTGGGGGGCAAGCAGTAATGCTGTAATGGCACCGGTCAAACCTCCAATCACAAAACCGATCAGGAAGGCTCCAAAATCATCTCGTTCAGACATCTCTATCTCCTTTCTTTGGCATTTTGTTGAAGTATGTGGGTTTTAAAACAAACCCGGTTCACCGCCGATCCGGGCGGATGAAGTCAAAAAGTTTACGCAGGCCGGCCAGATATTCGTTTAATTTCAGGACCGGTTCAACCAGATTGTTGCTCAGGAATTGAGTCGTACCGCGCAGGTGGTTGACCGTCTCGTTGGTTGAATCCAGAATTGGTTTGATTTCGTTTTGCAGTAAATTGATCAACGTCGCGACTTGAACGATTAACACAATCACTGCCACGCCTAAAACAAGTGATTCAAGCGCCATGACGATGATGAATATATCGCGCACTTTGGCGGTGGTACTTTCCGGCGCAAGAGCCAGCAAAACAATTCCGCCTACGATCAACAAGACCACCACAACTACGATGGCAATGATGCCGGCAGCCCGCCGGTTATCCGCTGACCGCTCAGTGGGCGTTGATTCAGGGAGGGCGCTGGAGGGCTGCTCGGATGTTTCAGCGGGGGTAGTCTGGTGTTCCACGGTCATATAATCATTATAACATACCTGAACTACATCCGAAGATAGCGGTTAATCAAATCATAACATTCTAAAAAAGATAGAGTTATGAAAAAATATCCGCTTTAAAAGGAAAATCATTCCTATTCCAGTCAATATGGCTCTATTTATAATAATAAATGAGGGTTGTAATTATGGGTTTTGAACCGGCTTATTTACGTTTATTAGCACAAGGACAGGCCAAGCAACGCATTGAATTGGCTTATGCTCACCTGCAAAGTTGTGATGTGTGCCCTCTAAGATGCGGGGTCAGCCGCCTGGAGGGTGAAGTAGGGGTTTGCAAAACCGGCGCCAAAGCACAGGTGAGCAGTTATGGGGCGCATTTGGGGGAAGAGCAGCCTCTGCGGGGTTGGGCCGGTTCGGGGACAATTTTCTTTGCGCGTTGCAATCTGCGCTGCGTTTTCTGTCAGAACTTTGAGATCAGTCAGGTGGGCAGGGGCAGGGAAGTGGAAGCGGAAGAACTGGCGGAGATCATGCTCAGGCTGCAAGCCGCTGGATGTCATAATATCAATCTGGTTTCGCCAACCCATGTTGTGCCGCAGATTATCGCTGCCGTGATGAGTGCCGCTCAAGCCGGCTTACGGTTACCTCTGGTCTATAACAGCGGGGGATATGACTCGCTGGAAATGCTGACGTTGCTGGATGGGATTGTGGATATCTACATGCCGGATATGAAATATGGAGATGATGAGGCAGCTCGCCGCTATTCCAAAGTGCCGCGCTATGTTGAAATCAACCGGGCGGCTGTGCGGGAAATGCAGCGGCAGGTGGGGGATTTACAGGTGGATGAGCAGGGAATTGCAAAGCGCGGCTTACTGGTGCGTCATCTGGTGCTGCCCAATCAACTGGCCAGCAGCGAAAAAGTGCTCCAATTCCTGGCGAATGAGATTTCTAAAAATGTCTACCTCAACCTGATGGATCAGTACTATCCCGCCTATCAGGCTGCCAGTTACCCTGAGTTAAATCGCCCGATTACATGGCAGGAATATCAGGAAGTGGTTGAAACGGCTCAGCGGCTGGGACTGACGAGACTGGATCAACGCCGACGGTGGGGAGTGTGGGGGTAATCCAATACATTGATTGGAGAACTGTTCAGTTAAAGAACGGAGAGTGCATGAATAGTTAGGGTTAAGCCACCTGTGGTGGAGAATAAGATCAATGTAAAAGCAGGATGAACTCGGCTTTTCGGCCCTGCACCATGCGGCGGATTTCGTTGACCGTGCCGCGCAAAACCTGTTCCCCCGGCTGAGTCAGATTCAACCCAAGCGTAATCCGGCGGTTTTTACCGGCAGTCTTTTCAATATCTTCCAGCAGGCTGGAAAGACGGTAGGGCGTATCCATCATAACCAGCGGTAAATTCATGCGTAAAAAGCGTTGAAGTTGCTGGCGGCGTTCCTGCGGAGAACGCGGCAAAAAGCCCACATACACAAACTGTTCCAGTCTGGTATCCAGCAGGCTGAGCAGAGCCATCAACGATGAGGCACCCGGCACACTGGTAACCTTAATTCCCATTTCAACCGCTTGCCGGATTAATTCGGCGCCGGGGTCGGCAAACACCGGTGTGCCGGCGTCACTGATTAAGGCCATGTTTTCACCCAGCAGCATTCGTTGAACCAGCGCGGCAGCCTGCTCGGCTTCATTATGCTCATTCAGAGATACGAGTTCCTTCGGTGTGATGCCCAACTTTTTGAGCAATGTGCTGCCTTCGCGACGTTCTTCGCAGATGACAACATCCACCTCACCCAGAATGCGAATCGCCCGCAGGGTGATGTCCTCCGGGTTTCCAATCGGGGTTGCAACCATGTATAATTGACCCATATTCATATCGAGGATTATAAAGCATTCCGAAAAGAGTATGTTGAATATGAAAAGTTACCCTTTTGCCATTATAGAGGTTTGAGATGATTGCAGCATTGGAGAATTTCAACCCGGTTGTTCAAGCCTTATTTGCCACTTTGTTCACCTGGGGCGTAACCGCACTTGGCGCTGCCGGTGTATTCCTGACCCGTGAAGTAAACCGACGACTGCTGGATACTTTACTGGGTTTTGCCAGCGGTGTCATGATTGCTGCCAGTTTCTGGTCGCTGCTGGCCCCGGCGATTGAAATGTCCTCCGGGCTGGGTGTGCCCGGCTGGATTCCGGCGGTGATTGGCTTTCTACTGGGAGGTGCGTTTCTTTATCTGGTTGACCGCCTGCTACCGCACCTGCATTTTCGAGAACCCCTGAGTGCGGCTGAAGGTATAAAGACTTCGTGGCAGCGCAGTGTGTTATTGGTGCTGGCGATCACCCTGCATAACTTTCCAGAAGGTCTGGCGGTTGGGGTGGCTTTTGGGGCGGCTGCCAGTGGTATCCCGGAGGCTTCCATTGCTGGGGCGGTTGCACTGGCGATTGGAATCGGTTTGCAGAATTTCCCTGAAGGTCTGGCCGTTTCGGCCCCTCTCCGCAGGGAGGGTATCTCTCGCTGGAAAAGCTTCTTAATGGGGCAGGCTTCGGGTATTGTAGAGCCGATTGCCGGTGTTATTGGAGCGGCGGCAGTGTTATTCATTCAACCAATATTGCCCTATGCCCTGGCATTTGCTGCCGGGGCGATGATTTACGTATGTGTCGAAGAGTTAATTCCGGAGGCTCAACGGGGAGAGCATTCGGATATGGCTACAATCGGGCTGATGCTCGGCTTTGCAGTGATGATGGCACTGGATGTAGCCCTTGGATAAGCCTTCCCGCTTTTCACGAGTTACCCGCATCACCTTCCTGCTGGTGGTGTTTTTTGCGCTGGATAAGGTGGTAGCCTTCATCCGCCAGGTGATCATCGCCCGTCAGTTCGGTCTTTCGGCGGAGCTGGATTCTTTCAATGTGGCCAACAACCTTCCGGATTTGCTGTTTGCCCTCATCTCCGGCGGCGCACTGGCGATGGCTTTCATACCGGTATTGGCAGAAGAGATCACCAAAGGCGGAAGACAGGCGGCCTGGAATCTCTTTTCAAAAATTGCCAATCTGGCGTTTCTGGTCACGGCCGGTCTGGCGGTGCTGGTTGCCCTGTTTGCCGACCCGATGGTGCGCTGGGAACTGGGTATTGCGCCGGGTTTTGAAAGCAGCCAGCAGGATCTGGTGGTCAACCTGATGCGGTTGAACTTGATCGCTACCTTGATTTTTTCCATCAGCGGCTTGGTTATGGCGGGTTTGCAGGCCAACCAGCATTTCCTGCTGCCGGCTATGGCTCCATTATTGTATAACTTCGGACAAATTTTTGGCGCGCTGATCCTTTCGCCGCAGGAAGGTTATCGTTTGGGCGGAGTCAGCCTGCCTTCCTTTGGGCTTGGGGTGCACGGTCTGGTTTATGGTGTGATTATTGGGGCCTTGCTGCATTTGGGGATTCAGGTGCCGGGTTTGATCCGTTACCAGTTCCACTGGAATAGCGGGCTTGGGCTGAACACCGAGCCGGTTCGTAAGGTGTTACGCCTGATGGGGCCGCGCCTGATCACGATGATGTTTATTCAGTTGATTTTTATCGTCCGCGACAATCTGGCATCGCGTCTGGAAGAAGGAGCGGTTACAGCGCTGACGTATGGGTGGATGATTTTTCAAGTGCCGGAAACCTTGATCGGCACAACCATTGGGACGGCTTTGCTGCCCACCCTATCCGAGCAATCCGCCCGAGATGAGCGCGAGGCGTTTTTTGCCAGCATTCAGCGCGCGGTGCGGGTGTTGATTGCCATCACCCTGCCCGTGGCGGTGATTCTTTCCTTCGGCCTGCGTCCTTTACTGTTACTGGCATTTGATTTCGATCCCGCCGGTACAGACCTGTTGATGTGGGTTACGCGGGCTTATCTGGCGGGGTTGATGGGGCAGAGTCTGGTAGAGGTGGCCGTGCGCTCATTTTATGCGCGCCAGAATGCACTGATTCCACTGCTGGGAGCGGGATTTACCTTTGCCGTCTACGTTCTGGTGGGCACTCAGTTGTATCGGGTAGTTGGGGCTGCCGGCATCAGCCTGACCGACTCAATTGCTTTTACGGCCGAGGCGGTTTTACTGCTGCTCATCCTCAATCGGAGGCTGGTGCGGTCGCTTCAGGTTGGGGGCAGTTTGCTGCGCGGTTTTCTGGCTGCGGCAGTTGGCGGGGGTGTGGTCTGGCTGGGTATGGCCCTTATGGCGGAGTGGAATCCGCTGTTGCAAAGCCTGATTTCACTGACTGGCGGAGGGTTGGTCGCGATTCCTATCCTTTTACCTGAATTGCGCGTACTGCTTAAATTATGAGGATGAGGTAGGGTATAATTGCCCTCATGACGGAAAAGGCAACCATCAACGAACAATCCATTCCATCGGCTGAAAATCAAGAAAATCCCGCAGAACAGGCCGAAACAAAACCACGAAAACGAATCCCTGTCTGGGTGTTTTTGGTTGGATTTTTAATCCTGCTGGCAGGGGCAGCGCTGGGAGTGTTTTTGGGATACCGGGCCGGTATTGAACTGCGCAAACAGGCCGAGTTGAATCAGGTCATTACGGAAGCGACCTATCAGTATCAATTAGGGCTGGTGGATTTAGAAGCCGGACGCTATGAAACGGCGCGGAAGCGGTTTGAATACGTCATTTCACTCAAACCGGATTTTCCGGGTGCGGCGGAGAAATACGTTGAAGCCAATATGCTTTATTCGATTGCGCTGACACCAACCGCCGCGCCTACCCCAACGTTAGAACCCACCCCCGACCTGCGCGGGGAGGAAGAGATCTTCAATCAGATCTCCCAGCATCTTATGAACAAAGAATGGGGGCAGGCGGTTGAGGCCATTCAACGACTGCGGGATAAAAACGTCAATTACCGTTCGGTAGATGTGGATGGAATGTACTATATCGCCCTGCGCTTTTTGGGTATTGAAAACGTCAGCCGCGGGCAACTGGAAGTGGGTATTTATAACCTGACTCTGGCAGAACGGTTTGCGCCATTGGATGTGGAAGCCCAGAACTACCGCAACTGGGCGCGCATGTACCTGTCGGCTGCCAGTTTTTGGGGGGCGGATTGGGCGCGGGTGGTGCGTTATTTTGCCGATATTTACCCGTCATTGCCTAATCTGCGGGATGCTTCGGGAATGACGGCGGTTGAACGCTATCGGGTGGCTTCCATTCGCTACGGCGATCAGTTGATGACGCAGGGATTGTATTGCGATGCGGAACTTCAATACCGCAATGCCCTGACCATCCGTCCAGATCCAGCGGCGGAAAGCGCGGCTGCTCAGGCGGCGGAATACTGTGCCAACCCGCCTAATCAGGAAGTACCGGAAGAGACAGCCCCTCCATCAGAGATTACCCCGACACCCCCTGATGCAGGTGAGACACCGGTGGAAACTCCAGCCGAGACCCCCACAAACGGTTAGGTAAAGTATGCAAAATTTGCCGGATTGGGGATTGGCTTTCGCGTACTGGCTGCACATGCTGGCGACGGTTACATGGCTGGGTGGCCTGGCGGCTCTGGCCATTCTGGTTATTTCCAATGCCAGAAGGACGCTCAGCCCTGAGAATTACACCCTGTTTTTGGAAAAAGTGCAAAGCCGCCTTCAACAGGTTGGCTGGTTCAGTCTGGTGGTGCTGACGGGTACGGGAATGTTTCAGATGAGCGCGCACCCTGCTTATGAAGGTTTTTTAGCCATCGAAAACAGCTGGTCGGTGGCAATTCTCGCCAAACATGGGGTTGTGGTGCTGATGATTGCCGTGAGCGCCTATAATACGTGGGGGCTGACCCCTGCCCTGCGCCGCCTGGCTTTGATGCGCACCGCCAGCAAAGAATTGCAGCCGGAAACAACAGCAAGGCTGCAAAAACAGGAAGACTTCCTGCTCATGCTGAACGGTATTCTGTCCGTTGTGGTTTTACTGCTGACCGCAGTGGCACGGGCTTCTTCTTAAATTCATCACGGGCGCGGTGAAGCATAAAAACGGAACGGTTCATCGGGGTAATAATGCCAGACCTTGCGCCCCGGAAAAGCCTGAATCACCTGCTGGTTATCTTCCTCGCTGCGGCTGAAGACAAATACAAACGGCGTGTCCAGATAGGGGGAACTCAGTTCTAACAGCGTGGCATACTCACGCCAGTTTGTCTGGCGGTGAACAAAGACCAGTGCAGGGGTCAGATCGGCGACATTCTGGCTCTGAAAGGGAAGCAATTGCTGACGGCTTGCTCCATATAAATGTACCATTCCACCCAGCCTTGCTGGCAAATAAAACCACAAATTACATGCTGTCAGGGCGATGACCACTGCGCTGATCACGGCAAAACGAATACGAGAAAACCACCAGTGTTTGGTAAACCGCTGATCTGCAGATAACTTGCCCGCCAGCCAGACAATGCCGGCAGCGGTCAGCAAGGTAACACTGATCAGGCCTTCAAAGTAATAACGCGGGCCGTAAAGTTGTGCCCCAATCCAGTAGAGCATGTAGAAAAGCATCAAAGAGGGGGCTATGGCAATGGTTGACCAAAGCGGTTTGTGATGACGGAGGGCAAGCAGTCCAAACGGCAGAAACAGCCACGAAATTCGCCCCCACCCAAACAGGTCACT
>DLXG01000305.1 GCA_003448875.1 Anaerolineaceae bacterium | reverse complement strand
CCAAGCCAGTTGGGCCTCATCCGCCAGCGGATTATGCAGAATAAACCCAAAACGGGGGTTTTGTACCTGTTGGATGAGGCGTTGCACATGCCGTAAGGAAAACCGTTCGCGTTGTTCAGCGGTCAGGCTTTCTTCCAGAGGCTCGCTCAGCACTACTCCATCTGCGTCATTGAAATGAAACGCATGGGCATAATCCGGCAAAAAACGCATGATTTTATCCAGCAGCGCATCCAAAACCTCTGGCTGCTGATTGAGGATTTCATCCCAGTGCTCTTCACCGATCAATTGTCTGGCAACTGTCAGCGGGCCGTTCATAATTCCTAAAACAAACGGTTTGGGTTCCGGCAGACGCTCCTTCAATAAACGCACCACCGCCAGCGTTACGGTGGTGCGTTTATGACCCGGCCGTGGAATAATCAGTGCCTCAACATCCCGCAATGAAGCCACCATTGTACCCGCCGCGCCGATCGGCAGTTTTGCATCCACTTGAAGCGGCGTACCGAACGCCTCCGCTTCGATCATCCGGTCCCACACCGGCAATAAGAAAGTTCCCCCAAAACTTTCATGGACATTAAGCAGCACTTGAAGCTGTGCATCGGTATCGGTGGCAAATTCAGATATGGCTTTGTCCATCTCTAAACCAATCGGATATGCCGCCGGAAGGATAACCTGACGCTGTTTCAGACTCAATACGGTATCGGCAAGGTGAGTTTTCAAGGCAGCCTCCAAGAGAGATAATGCGTTATGAGTAGTCTTATTTTAACCGTATTAGTCATTCGACTGCAGGCTTACTACTCTGTTTCTTTTACATCATACAAAATCAGGCTACTTTTGTGATAAAAACCCCTTGACAAGTTTAGAAATATATAATAACATAAGTTATATATTATAACTAATGTGAAACACTATGACGAGAAGAGAAAAATTCCGCCAAATCACGATAGATGAAATCAAAAGCCTTGCCCGTCTTCAAATGGCAGAAGGCGGCACTGCCAGCCTTTCCTTGAACGCCATTGCCAGACAGATGGGAATGAGCGGACCGGCCCTGTACCGTTATTTTGAAAACCGCGATGCCCTCCTCACTGCCTTGATTGTGGATGCCTATCACGACCTGGCGTCTGAATTGGAAGAAACCGCAGCCCGCTTTGCCGATCAAACCGCACGGGAATGCCTGAAACAGGTTCTGCTCACCTATCGGCGCTGGGCGTTGGATCACCCGGTAGATTTTCAATTGATCTTCGGCAATCCGATTCCCGGTTATCAGGCGGAAGAAGCCCTTACTGCGCCCAGCGCCGGTAAAGTATTTGCCCCCATCTTACGGATTCTGGAACGTGCCTATCGCCTCGAAAATCGTGCTTTTCCCGCCTTTCTGGCAGAGATACCCTCACCATTACGGGTTGGCTTAGCCGCGTCTTTGCAAGAAAATCAACCCGACCTTCTCCAACAAGTCGTTTATATCGGCCTTGTGGGTTGGTATCACATTCACGGGATGATTATGCTGGAACTATTCCAACACATTCAACCCCTGATCAATGAGCCAGCCCTGTTTTACCAGTTTGAAATCGAACGGTTAATGGACCAGATGAACCTTTGAGACCATTGCTGTATGACGGTCTGCTGCCGTTGAGTTATGAACCCAAGTCAATTTTCAGTAAAACATTTTTCAGGAGTAAAACCATGACCAATCCATCTTTTCTTCATGTAGTTTTCGGCAGCGGACCGTTGGGACTTTCCGTTGTGGATGAACTGGCGGCACAGGGACATAGTGTGCGAGTAGTCAGCCGCAGCGGCAAGGCCGACGTTCCGCCCGGCGTGGAGGTTATGCAAGCCGATGCGTACGATCCAGCTCAGGCTGAACAAGCCTGCAAGGGAGCTTCTTTTGTATATCAATGTGCCCAACCACCCTACCATCAGTGGGTAGAAAAATTCTTTCCCTTACAAAATAATATTTTAGAAGCCAGCGCCAAGGCGGGAGCACGCCTGATCATCGGTGAAAACCTCTATATGTACGGCGAGGTAGACAGCCCAATCCATGAAGAAATGCCCTACGCCGCCACCACCCGCAAAGGTCAATTACGCGCCAGAATGGCAAGCGCCGCAATGGAAGCACATCAAAAAGGCCGCCTGCCAGTTGTGATTGGCCGGGCTTCCGATTTCTTCGGTCCGCGCGTACTAAGCTCAACCCTGGGTGAGAGAGTATTTGTTCCGGCCTTGCAGGGAAAAACTGCCAGTTTTACTGGGAGCCTCGACCTGCCGCATAGTTTTACCTACATCAAAGACTTTGGCAAGGCCCTTGTCCGATTGGCTTTAGAAGAACAATCTTACGGACAGGTCTGGCACGTCCCCACTGCTCCGGCACTGACCCAACGCGAGATTGGTGAGCTGATTTTTGAAATTTTAGGTCAGCCTGCCAAAATGAACGGAATGGGACGCATTATGATGGCAATTGGTGGGCTTTTCATCCCGGAAGCGCGCGAATCGGTCGAGATGATGTACCAGTTTGAAAAGCCCTTCGTAGTGGATAGCAGCAAATTCACGCGTACATTTGGTCAAACCGCTACGCCAATGCGAGAGGCCTTAGTCGAAACCATCAACTGGTACCGCGTTTATCTGGCCCGATAAGATGCTCATCTATATATAACAGCCCAAACCAGTCTAATCTTCCCAGCGGGTGTGAAATACACCCGCTTTATCAATCCGGCGGTAGGTATGTGCCCCAAAGAAATCCCGCTGGGCCTGAATCAGGTTGGCGGGCAGCCGCTCACTGCGGTAGGCATCGAAATAAGCCAGCGAAGCCGACATGCCCGGCAGTGCAATACCCTGCTCAACAGCGATCATCACCACCTTACGCAATGAGTGCTGACGATGGTTGACCGCCTCGCTGAAATATGGCGAAAGCAGCAGGTTTTGCAGGTCTGGGGCAGCCTGATAGGCAGCCGTGATGTCGTTCAACAGACTGGCCCGGATGATACAACCCGCCCGCCAGATGCGCGCCAGCTCGGCCAGATTCAAGCCGTAATCGTACTCCGCAGAAGCCAGACGAAGCATGGCCATACCCTGAGCATAGGAAAGGATTTTACTGGCATATAACGCCTCTCGCACGGCTTGGATTAAATCGTCCGCCT
>DLXG01000302.1 GCA_003448875.1 Anaerolineaceae bacterium | reverse complement strand
ATCCACTGAGTTAAATGGCCGTGCAGCCACAATTCTTTCGGCCAGTGCCGGTCCAATCCCCGGTACTGAGGCCAATTCCTCAATGGTGGCACGGTTAACCTCCACCACGCCATTTTCCTTGTCCATCTTAAACCTCCTTTCTGTGGGCTAAAACTATCGGTCCCGCATTCACTCACTTTTCGTTTTACGCGCCGGGAGTGCCGGGCGGGCAGGATAGGGAAGTGGGATGTATTCAACCGAGGGACGGCGCTGCTGGGTTTGCGGGTACAGGTTCATCAATTGATAGATTTCTTCGGGCAATTCGGTGTTGACATTCAAACCTAACTGGCGGGCTTCGTCCACCGTAATCGGGTAATCATGCGTCCACTTGCCGGTTGCCAGTTCTTCTGCCAGAAATTCGGCTTTTTCCGGCGGGTAGTGGACTGAGGCGATTCGGCGAATGGTGGCTTTGACCTGCTCGATGGCCTTGCGCGAAATATCGGCCAGGATCAGAGTTTCATCGTCAATGCGGTTGCGGTCTTTTTCGGCAACCACCTGTAAAATCGAGGCGGCGGGAAAGTTGCCGATTTGCGGATCTACCGGGCCGAGCACATCATTTTCATCCATGATGATTTCATCGGCTGCCAGCGCAATCATCGTCCCGCCGGACATGGCGTAATGCGGCACCATGACGGTCACTTTGCCTTCATGACGGGCAAGCGCGTTGGCTATTTGCTCGGCTGCCAGCACCAGACCGCCGGGTGTGTGGAGAATAATATCAATCGGCAGTTTGGGGTCGGTCAATTTGATGGCGCGCAAGACCTGTTCCGAATCCTGGATATCAATATAGCGAGCCACCGGAAAGCCCAGAAAACTCATGCTTTCCTGCCGGTGAATCAGAGCAATGACGCGTGAGCCGCGTTTGGTTTCAATGGTTCTCATCAGGCGCAGCCGATCTGCTTCGATGATTTTTTGGCGGAAAAGCGGCACCAGACTGGAAATAATCAGAAAGAGCCAGAGTAGATTGATCAGGTCCATAATGCCTCCATTTAGAAGTTACGGGAATGAGGTTACCATGGAAAATATTCGTCACGGTACCAGTAGACTTGACGACGCTTAGAAGCGCTAAACGGTAAGGCAAGCAGCAGGCCGAACACAAACCCGCCGATATGCGCCCACCAGGCGATGCCGCCCATGCTCATACCGGCCGGCAGGGCCAGCGATACCAGCCCGGAGAATAACTGGGAAATGAACCAGAACCCCAGATAAATGACCGCAGGGATGTTAACAAACCATGGCAGGAAAAAGACTGGCACAAAGGTGATGACCTGCGCGCGGGGGAAGAATAAAAAGTAAGCGCCCAGCACGGCGGCAATTGCCCCGGATGCGCCAATCGAGGGGATGTTGGGAGCCCCCAGCAGTAATTGAAGCATGCCGGCAGCAATACCACCCATCAGGTAAAAGACGAGGAAGCGGAATGAACCCATACGGTCTTCGACGTTGTCCCCGAAGATGAACAAGGTCCACATGTTGCTGAGGAAATGCACCCATCCGCCGTGCAGAAACATGTGCGTCAGCAGCGGGTACCACGTGGAAGGATTATCTATTTGAATACGCGTGCCCAGCAGGCCAAAAGTGCGGATGAAGCGTTCTAATTGGAAAGGACTGAGATCCAGTTCAACGAAAAAAACGAGCGTGTTGGCGAGGATGATGAGCCAGGTCATAAGGGGGAGCGACCTGGAACGAATGGTGTCTTTGAGTGGAAACATATCTCCTCCGATGTCTTATTTAGTATAGCCATATTTGGGGTTGTTTGCAAATCAATATTTCCAAGTCGGCGCTGTAAAACCGGCATGAGGATTGCAACAGGGAAGCAATGAACATCATGCCGGAGCAGGTAAAAATTGGCTTGTATCCCCTATCTGCACGTGATAGACTTTAAGGTATGAACGGAAAAGTGCTGGTATTCAGTATCCACGAGCCTTTCCGTGCCCTGCTGTTGAACAGTTTGAAAGGCAGCGGCTACCAACAGGCTTCCATCATCGGTGAGGTTGAGGAAGCCCGTCAAATGCTGGCGCAGACGCATTATGAAACGCTGGTGGTGGATCTGGATGCCGGGGAAGAGATACAGCAGGCGTGGCTTCAAGTGGTGCAGGAGGTACAACCGGCTCGCTTGATTATCTTCCCACCCGATAACGACCGACTGCATCCGCTGGTGGGGCTGCTCCGCCCGGACACAGTGCTGATCAAGCCTTTTTACCTGCCCGATTTACTGGCCGCCTTGCAGGAAAGCGAAAATCAACTCCCTGCCTTCCAGCCGCCGGTTCAACCGCATTCTGACCCTTCTGCTGATCCGAGGCAGACCATCTCCCATTGGTTGGAAGAAGGGAATGCTTTGGGGGTGGTTATCCTGCGGGAAGGAAGACCTCCATTGTTAATTGGCAGCCTTGAAGAAGAAGATTTGCGCGAGGCCGGCCTGGTTTTAGGGCGGTTCTGGCAGAGCGAACGGCGTACGGATTTGATTCGTTACTTCCGTCCGCATCAGGCGGATCGCGACATGCTGCTTTACGCAACCCTGCTCTCCGAAGGAACACCTTTAGGACTGTTATTTGAGGCGCGTACCTCTCTGCGTGAAGCCCGCCGGGTGAGTCAGTGGTTTGCTAAACGCTGGAACGAATTACCGCCGGCAGATTTAACCGCTGAGCAGCCGCCTTCCGATGAGTTTGATGCTCTTGCTGCACCGGAAGAGCCGTTTTCTCCCTTCGAGGAAGTCCCGTTCGAGGAGGGCGAAATCCTTGGCGAATTTGAACAGATCAGGCTGGATGATATTTTGGAAAATATCCCTCCGCCTGATCCGGTGAGGGCAGACAATCCGCCTTTAGCGCAAGACTGGCAACCGGAGAGTGAATTTCTGCCCAAAGCCGGTATACAATTTGAAACACAACCGGAAAGTGTAAACCCTGAGCAGGCAAACCGGGTAGAATCGACCTTTGCGGAAAGTCTGGCTGCATTGGAGGAAACTCGCCCCAGCCGCAAGACTCACAGCCCGCCTGTGGGAGACGACTTCAACCACGAAGCGCGGCAGTCATACACCTGTATTTTGTTGCCTCGTTCCCCGCAGGCCACGTTGGAAGGAAAAATTGGCGAGGAACTGCTTCGGTGGCTGCCGGATTTTTGTGCTACACTGGGGTACACGCTGGAATCCTTGAGCGTTGAGCCGCGCTACTTGATGTGGACGGTCAACCTGCCGCCGGCGGTATCACCCGGCCACCTTGTGCGGATTGTGCGGGATCAAAGTTCCGGTCATTTAGCAGAGTGCATTCCCGAACTGGCCGGTAAAGGCAACTTCTGGGCTTCGGCCCATCTGATCCTGCGCAGCCGGCATGCACCGGAAGCATCTTTGATCGAGGACTTCATCATCCGGACTCGCCGAAGGCAAGGATTTCTTTCTTCGTGAACGCTTGCTTGGGTTTGAAAATCATCTTTCAGGTGTAAACCAATGCCGCCAATGCTCTATTTGATTGATGGACATGCTTTAGCCTACCGCACTTACTTTGCCATTACCCTATCCGGTCAACAATTGACTACCAGCAGCGGCGAACCGACCGCCGGTATTTACGGTTTTGCCAGTGTTTTGCTGCGTTTGCTGGAACAGGAAAATCCAGAATTTCTGGCGGTTGCCTTCGATACGGGGGTAACTTTCCGTAATGATCTCTACTCCGAGTACAAGGCCACGCGTGCCAAAATGCCGGATGAATTGCGCCCGCAAATTGAGCGCATCCGCGAGATGGTGGATATCTTTGGCTTTCCGCGCCTGGAAGCGGAGGGTTTTGAGGCGGATGATGTGCTGGGCAGTATTGCCAGGCAGGCCGCCGAAAACGGTCTGGCCGTCAAAATTATCACCGGCGACCGGGACTTGCTGCAACTGGTTAACGAACGAGTGATCGTTAATCTGGCTGGCAGCAAACTTTCGGAAGCGCGAGATTACGGCGTCAAGGAAGTGATTGAAACACTTGGCATCCGCCCCGAACAGGTTGTGGACTACAAAGCGCTGGTGGGGGACAAATCGGATAATATACCGGGAGTGGCTGGCATTGGAGAGAAAACGGCTATCATGCTGTTGCAGCAGTATTCTGATCTGGATGATATTTACGCTCATCTAGATCAGATACCACCCCGCATTCGCAACCTGCTTGAAAAAGACCGTGAAAAAGCCTATCTGAGCCGTCAGCTGGCAACCATCCGCACCGATTTGCCGGTGGTGCTCTCGCTGGATCAGGCGCGCACTGCCCGAATCAATTTAGCGGGTGTCGAAGAGTTTTTCCAACAGCTGGAGTTTCGTTCCCTGCTGCCGCGTTTGAAAAAACTGGAAAACCGAACTGTGCCGCTGCCGGGCGGAGGGCAGCAACTATCCCTGTTCGGTGAACCGTTGGTCAGGATCGGCGAACCGCCGCCGCAAAATGGGGCGTGGATCAGTGTACAAACCCATGAGGCACTGGCAGAATTGTGCCGCAAACTGGAAGGCGTGCAGGTGCTTTCAATAGATACCGAAACCACCTCAACCGATCCGATGCGGGCTGAACTGGTGGGTATTTCGCTGGCTTTTGAGACCGGGCAGGGTTATTACCTGCCGCTGGGTCATCGAACGGGTGAAGAACAGCTGCCAGTCGCGCAGATTTTAGAAGCGCTGCGACCGGTGTTGACCTCGCCTCAGGTGGCTAAAATCGGCCATAATCTGAAATACGATGCGTTGGTGCTGGAAAATCAGGGTGTTTCGGTTGCGCCACTGACGTTTGATACGATGATAGCAGCCTGGCTGGTGCAGCCAGAAAATTACAACCTTGGGTTGAAGGAACTGGCCGAATCCTATTTGGGTGTGCAAATGACGCACATCGAGGAACTGATTGGCAAGGGTAAAAACCAGTTGACCATGGATCGTGTGCCGATTGGCTCGGTCGCGCCGTATGCCGCAGCGGATGCGGAAATCTGCCTGCGGCTGATGCCTCTGCTGCGTGAGCGGCTGGAACAGGTGAACGCCACGCGTTTGTTCGAAGAAATTGAAATGCCGCTGGTGCCCGTTTTGGGGATGATGGAACGCAACGGCGTCATGCTGGATGTGCCGTTTTTGAAGCAGATGTCGCGCGATCTTTCCAACCGGTTGCAGGAAATTGAGAAAGAGATTTTTGGGGTGGTGGGTTATTCTTTCAATCTCAATTCCACCCAGCAGTTATCCAAAGTGCTGTTTGAAACCCTCAAGCTGGAACCGCCGGATCGGCGCAAGAAAACCGCGTCCGGTCACTTTTCTACCTCGGCGGGTGTGCTGGAAGAACTGCGCAATCAACATCCGGTGGTGGATAGAATCCTCGAATACCGCGAACTGGCCAAGCTCAAATCAACCTATGTGGATGCTCTGCCACAGCAAATCAACCCGCGTACCGGGCGGGTGCATACTTCCTACAACCAGACCGGGTCGGTCACCGGCCGGCTGGCTTCTTCAGATCCGAATCTGCAAAACATCCCAACCCGCACCGAGACCGGCCGGCTGGTACGCAATGCTTTCATTGCTGCGCCGGGTTATGGCTTGCTCTCGGTGGATTATTCTCAAATTGAATTGAGAATTGTGGCGCACATGGCACAGGATCAGGCCATGCTGGCGGCTTTCCGCGCCGGGCAGGATATTCACGCGGCCACAGCCGCTGCCATTTATGGGGTGGCGCTGGATCAGGTTACCAAGGAACAGCGCCGGCATGCCAA
>DLXG01000075.1 GCA_003448875.1 Anaerolineaceae bacterium | reverse complement strand
CGGGCCATTCAGGATGGTGGAGTACCAACACGGCATAATCCAGCACGCGCGGGTCTTGCTCAATTTGCTGCAAAGCCGAAAGAAAGACCTGATCGGTGAGAAAACGGCGCTGGCTGTTGTAGCCTTCCAGTTGAGCCGCAAAAACCGCGATGGCTTGAGGATCGCTGGAAGTAAGAAACTCAACCACCGGATTGGCATCCCCCAGCCGTCCAAGTGCGTTTAAGCGCGGAGCCAGACTGAAACCAATATGCTGCTCGTTCAGATGGGCGGGGGTGATTTCTGCATTTTGCATTAATTGCATCAGTGCCGGGCGGTGAGGATTGCGTAAGGCTTCGAGGCCGCGCTGTACCCAGTACCGCGTATCTCCCCGGAGGATGGCTACATCCGCTACACAACCCAGCGCGACCAGATCAAGATGATCTTCTACCAATTCAGGCTTGCCTATTTTCTCACACAGAGCCTGAGCAAAGACAAAGGCAGTGCCGACCCCGGCCAGGCTGTGCATGGGATGACCGGCGGGAAGCCGCTGCGGGTTAATGACTGCTCCGGCCTGGGGGAGTACTTCCGGAAGCGTATGGTGATCGGTAATGACAAGTCCGATGCCCTGCTGGTGCAAAAACTCGGCGGCAGAGTGGGCGGTGATGCCTGTATCGCAGGTGAGGAAGACCTTCACTCCCTTTTTGATCATGCGCTCCAAACCGTTAATGTGTACGCCGTGCGATTCACGCTCACGCACGGGAATATAGTATTCCACCTGACCTCCAAGCGACCGCAGGGTGGCCACCAGCAGGGTTGTGGCAGTCTGACCGTCCACATCAAAATCGCCCCAAACGCCGACTTTTTCACCATTGAGGATGGCTTTGTAGATTAGATCTACCCCCTTTTCCATGTCCGGCATCTCCCAAGGGGATGCCGGGTGGTAGAAACGGTAATCCAGAAAGGCTCGAGCCTCTTCAAAGGTTTTGAATCCGCGCCGGGCGAGCGTGCGTGCCAGCAGCGAATTCTCTCCCGCCAGTGACGAGATGCTTTCAGGAACAGGGGTGTCTTCCGCTTCCAGCCAGATGCGCTCGATACCAGCAAACAATCGCTTCATTTAGAATTCCGTCTCACCAATTTGATCGAAGGCAATATCCAGCCGCTCATCATCAATTTCCTCGTCTATCTCGTCTTCTGCACTTCCAGCGCTAATTCCGCGATTACATAGTGAGCGGTATACACAAAGAGAACAACGCTGTTCTTGTGAGGTAAGGGGAAAGTAGGTCTGAGTACAGTGTTCAACCTGTTGAACCAATTCAAGCAAATATTCACCATCCTGTTCGGCTTGTTTTCGAGAATATTTGAAATGTTCTGGGGCAAGGGGATCAGCAGTGAACCAGTAAATCATTTCGATTTGCTCGGGCTCATAGGAAATACCTCTGTCAAATGCCGCCGAACACTTCCAGAGTAGAAATGGGTACAGGCGGGTTTGAATGCGGCGGGAAAGGAACGTGCGCGCCGGTTTTCGACGGCCGGTTTTCCAGTCTACAATGATAATTTTTTCAGCAGATTGAACGGCAATCAGGTCGAATTTAGCAAGGAAGCGGTAATTGCCGTGAGTCATTTGCAGGATATGTTCGATGTACCGCTTCTCTGGTAACGGCTGCGGCAGGCTGCCGAGATAATCTTCCCACCAGCCGAGCAGGGTTTGATCATAGGCCTGAGCGCTGATCTGCTCGACAGGCAGACCGATTTGATGCTGTTGCACCATTTGATGAAAGATCTCGCCGCGGCGCAGATGTTGTTCGTGTTCAAGGACGGGCTGGGATTGAATGGCAGGCCATGGCTGGCGCAGTAAATAACGCAATTCAAAACGGCGCGGACATTCGACAAAATCCTGTAAATTATTCTGACTGAAGGCGAATTCAGGCGGAATTCTCACGGCGGTATTCCTCCCAGAATTTTTGAAGGTGGACAAAGGGTAAGGCCGGCGAGTTTTCGTTCCCTTGCATATCCCTGCCAGTGTTATAGGTGACAATCAGAGAACGCCGGGCGCGGGTGATACCGACATAGAATAAGCGCAGACGTTCAGCGCAGTAATCCAGACGTGCTTGCTGGGTAGCGATGCCTTCTTCAAGGTATAAGGCCGTCAATTCCCGATTGGCGAGCGCTTTCAAACGGCTGAGGGCTTCGGCTTCTAAATTGAGTTGATTGCGAACGAAATATTTTTCGGAATAGTAACGGTCAAATCCCTGTGCAGAGGGAAAGTCATAATTGTTGACCGATATCAGGTAGACGCGATCCCATTCAAGACCTTTGGCTTTGTGAATGGTGGCAACCACCACTTTACCCGGGTGATCATCGGGGTTAAAGCCGGGCTCTTCGTCACTAAAACCGAGTATGCGCCGTTCATTGCGAGCAATCAGCCCCAGTTCCTCAGTTAACTGCGGTAACTGCCACTCGGGGTGACGCTGGGCAGTACGCCCAAGCAGCAGGGCCAGGCTGTGCGCCAGCGCCAGTTGAGTTGGTTCGCGGAAGATGTCCTGAGCGATGGTCAGGATTAACTGGTCAATTGGCAGTAGAATGGCTTGCTGCCAGCGGCGCATCAGCGGGGCAAAGTTTTCTAACAAAGCGATGACCTGTTCCGATAAATCATCCCTCTGATGCAGGTCTTCCAGCCAGTTGTTTTCAGTACGCGGATAGAGATAATTTTCCGGTGCATTATTGGTCAACAATAAGTGGGCGGCCTGCTGAAGCGTATGCTGACTCAGAGAACCATCGGGGTAGAGCAGCCCTGCCACTTGCTTAAACGCATCTACCAGCAATCTGGGATCGGTGGCTTTGTTGAGGCTTTTGAGGATTTTTTCCAGCATAGCAGCAGTTTGACGGGTGGTCTGGCTGGACTGCAATAATTCAATCACGGGCAAGCCGGCATCTTTCAGCGCAGCGACCACCTTGCTGCCGCGTTCATTGCGGGGTACCAGCACAGCCACCGTTTGATCGGGGTGTTCCGGCAGCCAGCGTTTGAGCGAGTCAACCACGGCTTTAATTTCCCCATCAGCAGAAAATTTTTTCATGTAGAGATAGATTTCGTCAGGTTTGTCGGGCGGGTTGGGCTGAGGGTCTCCCGGTGGAGTGGGGCGAATAAAAGGTGGTGTCAACGCATTCCGCAGCTCTTCTACCGGGTGGTCTTCAATTGTCCAGCGAATCAATTCATTTGCCAGCCGGATGATGCTGAGTGTAGAGCGTCCGGAATCGGGCAAATCATATGCTTTGACGCGTTTCAGTTTCAAGAAGCGGCGCAGATAATCCGGGCTGGCAGTGGTGAAGGTTTCATAAATGGCTTGATTGGGATCACCAACCCGCACCCAGTTGCCGTTTTCACCTGCCAGCTGACGTAAGATCTCTTCCTGCAAGCGAGAACTGTCCTGGGCTTCATCCTCCAAGATATAAGGGAAGCGGTAACGCAAACGCTGTAAGTAATCCGCATCCGTTTTCAATACATTGAGCGCGAGGGTGATTAAATCATCAAAATCAATCAGGCTGCGCAGAACCAGCCCACGCTGATAAGTTTCGTAAATTTCCAGGCCAAACTGGAGTAAAGAATGCTGGTAATGGGTGCTGTTTAATAAATCACGCAATTGCTGAGGGGAAAGTTGTAAATCTTTTGCCTGACGGATAAAGGCGCGTCCTAATTTAACCAGCAAGTCTTCCCATTTTTTGGGCAGGTCAGAGTTTCTTTGCGGGTTGAGCGATGGGTTCGTCCATTCCAGGATAAATTCCGGATGGGAACGCATCCAGCCTGAAACGGCTGCCTTGACAATTTCATCACTGTCCCGATCATCGGCAATGTTGAAACGGTCAGAAAGGCCGGCCAGGTCGGGGCGTTCGCGCACAATGTCGTGAGCCAAACCGTGCAGGGTGCGGACACGGTAGTTCATATCGCGCATCAACCCGAACTGTTCAACGAATGAACCAATCCGGCTGGCAAAGTTATCCACTGCGGAGTTGACCAGCGTAACAATCAGGACTTCCTGTTCCTCATTGATTAAACCAGCAGTGATGATTTGTGCAGCCAGCAGGGAAAGCGTGTAAGTTTTACCGCTGCCCGGAACAGCAGAAACACCCATCCACCCGCCAGAATAATTCAAAATTTGGGACTGATTGGGGCGAGGCTGATGACGGTTATTCATGGGCAGCCTCCCGCTGATGCAGCCGCCGCAGCAATCCCTGAAATGCCAGCAGCAGTGCGCCCCGTTCCTCTGCACCGCGTTCGTTGATTCGACTGGTGCAGAGGAAGATGTGTTCCGTGCAGCGGTAGGTTAAGCCATAGATGATCCGCATCAAAGATTGCTGGTTGGTTTCGTATTCCTCCACGTCTGTCCATACTCTGCCGGGTTGCCAGTAACGGCTGAGAACGTATGGGTGGGTAAGCGGTTGATAAAGGCGTTCCCACCAGCCAATGTTGCCGCAATCCAGCCAGAATTGAAAACGCACCGAGCGGTTACTGATGATGAAAGAATATGCTGGCGAAATTAATACCGCATCTTCTTCTTCAGAAGGCAGGATATAAAGTGCAGATATAACTCCCTGCCCGACCATGGTGAGATATTCGAGGCCGACTGAAAAACCGGGCTGACGACTGCGGATCGGTTCGATTACCTGCCGGAATTTTTGAATGGATTCGATCAAACGGGCAGTAACCGTTGCGTCATCCAGGCGATGATGAAAGCCGTAACCCGGTTGAGATAAAACTTCCCCGAATAAAAAGGCGAAAAACACATCCAGTTCCTGCTCTTCTTCCTGTTCAATGTAATTCAACAGCCAGTCTCGCAAGCGCGAATAACGCAAGCCGGCTGAGTAAGTGATCCTCTCCCTGCCGTCAGCGCCAATTTCATCAAACGGGCGCAGTGGAAAGGAGTGGCCTTTGGAAGTGAAACCCATCTGCATTAATAAATCAGCCCGTACTAAATCCAGATCTTCGATGCAGTGTACCAGCATGGAGCGGATTTCCTCGCGAGTGGGAGGCATCTTCCAGTGCGGGTGAGCCAGTTTTGCCAGTGTAAGGAGTGAACGGACGGCCGGTTCATCGTACAGGCTGCGCGAGGGGCGGTGGGATCGGGCGGGAATTTGATATTCCTCCAGCCGATTCATCAATGAAAATCGCAGTGAATCGGACACAAAGGGGGCCAGTATGGCAATTTCGCCGGCTGGCACCTTTTCCTGGTGAACCAATTGATCCACCGTTTCGCAGACCTGATCGACCATTTCCGGGTAAAAGCGGGCGGGCAAATGGGTGAAGGCGGTTTTTACTGCCCCATCAAGATCCTCAATGGTAAGCCGGCGCTGAACGGCTTTGACCATCGCGGATTGAAACTGGCGAACCGGTGGCGGACAGCGCAGGCTGGGAGGAAATTCTACAATTTCATCGCAAAATTCTTTCAGTAATAATCCTGATTGCGGATCGGCACCAAGAAAGATGCGGTGACCACCGTGCTGATCATAAATCAATAACGCCGAATCGAATACCGGCAGCCATTCACCAATGACATCGTGAGCAGCCGGAGCATCTTCTTCGATATTGTCGTAAATCAGGTGGCGGAATTGGGTTTGCAGGTAGTTCCGCACCAGAAAAGAACGCCAGAGGTAGTGTAAAAATAATTCAATTTGCAGGGAAAAATCCAGCAGATTGTTTTCAAGGCAATAATTGCGGAAAGAGTTAATACATTCCTGGGCTTGATCAAACAGAATCAGGTGCTGGGGCTGGCCATTCCAGGCTTGCTTCAAGCGTTCGCCGAGGGTGGTATGGGCAAAACCAACCAGGGCCGCTTTGTTCAAATTGTCCAATAATTGCGAGTACAGACGGTTGCGGTCAATCACCAGCTGCTCGAAATAACCCATTGCCAGAAATGGCTCAACGACTTTTGCCATATAGTACTGGGCTGTTTCGAGGGTCAGGAACAGAGGCGGCTGATGGGGCTGCGCGAAACCTGCTTCGGCACTGATGGCCGGCCAGAACAGTTGAATGGTTCGCTGACTCAAACCACCCAGCGTCACAATAGTTGGAACACCCCCCGGGGGAAGAGGTGTTCGTGAAATATAGTCGTAATAGGGTTTGGCCAGCGTGCGCTGGGGGAGGAGGATAAGGATCTGCTCGGCGGGAATGCCATTTTCTAACAGGTAAGCCAGCCGCGCCAGACCAGCCGTTGTTTTGCCGCTGCCCGGTTCTCCCTGCAAAAATATTTTTTTGTTCAGCGCGGCCTGAGCGATTTGGTTTTGTTCGGAAAATAATTTTGGCAGGCTCATCGGGCTCACAATATTAGTAATCTACACCAGCAATGGCGTGCAGCAAAGCACGGGTCAAACGGGCATCATCGGCAGCCCGGTGAGAATTGGGCAGTGGAATTTGCAGGCTTCGGCCGGCTTCTTCCAACTTAAAGTAACGGTATGACCGCCGGGTTGTGTCCCATTCGCCGCGGTATGCGGCATACAATTGCATAATGTCAAAAGTGATCAACCGCTCTTTCCAGGGCAGTTTATAGATTTCATAAGATTGGCGCATCATGCGCAGGTCAAATTCAGCATTGTAAACGGCAATTTTCCTGTCAAGCAGCAGGCTGCGCAAGGTCGCCCAGACTACCGGAAAGGTGGGGGCTTTTTCAACCATGTGATTGTCAATTCCGTGGATTGAAACTAAATCCGGTGGAATTGGTCT
>DLXG01000265.1 GCA_003448875.1 Anaerolineaceae bacterium | reverse complement strand
GAACATATATTCTATTTTGTCAAATTAAAACCAGCGACGTTTCTTGAAAAAGCTCAACATACCCACGACGATCATAATGAATACCACCCAAACCATGGGATAGCCCCAACGCCAGCCCAGCTCCGGCATATATTGAAAATTCATCCCATAAACACCGGCAACAAAGGAAAGCGGCAGGAAAATAGTAGAGACGATAGTTAATGCCTTCATCACCTCATTTAACCGCAACGAGGTTGCGTTGAGATACACTTCCAACGCACTGGTTGTCATTTCCCGGATTCCATCTAAAAGGTCATATATCCTCACTAAATGGTCGTAAATATCGCGAAAGTACATCCGGCTGTGAGGGTCGATCATTGGGAAGTCATCCCGGCATAAGCGATTGACAACTTCTCGCTGCGGGGCAATCACCCGCCGCAATGTCATGGTATAACGCTTCAACCGTAAAATTCTTTCCAGCGTTTTCGGATCGGGGTTAGATAGCACCGCCTCTTCAAGGTAATCAATTTCTTCCTCTAACTGATCTAGGTGTGGGATGAAGTCATCAACAATTTGATCCAACAACGCGTGAAAGAGAAAATCGGAACCGAACTGGTAAAGCCGCTCATCCTTTTCAAGCCTTTTCCTGAAATTCTCTACAGAAGTAATTTTCTTCAAAGAACTGGTAACCACAAAATTTTTTCCAAGAAACACATTTAATTCTCTGGTCGGCTCATCCTCAAAAACACCGTTTTTGGTCAGCGATTGAACAATCAAAAACAAATATTCACCATAATCATCCAGTTTTGGGGTCTGGTAGCCATCTGATTGGCAGTCTTCTATTGCCAGCGGATGAAAATGAAATTGATTCACCAGCACTTTTGTAATTTCTTCATTATCGGCTTCTACAAGATCAACCCACACCAGGCCTTCCTGATCGGCTAACGCACTTCTTAAAGCAGAGAAGGGTAAGTCAAGTTGAGGAACACCAATTTTCGGAAAATATATTATTTTGATCATTTATGACTCTCGCAATTTCTACGTGGGAACTTGATTTTTCTCTTGTACAGGCTTGACAGAATGGGTAGGAAAGTTACAATAATTTCACAGCAGGTATAATTTCATTGGAGGTTTTGGCATGAGTGATCTTTACGAAGAAGTCAAAGCGGTCATTGTAGAAGTCCTGAAAGTGGATGGGTCAGAAATCACTCCGGAAACGCGGTTCATTGAAGATCTCAAAGCCGACTCGATGGATCAGTTTTTCCTGATTGATGGATTGAGTGAAAAATTCGATCTGGCCATTAGCGATGAGGATGCCCGTCAAATCAAATCCGTACAGGATGCAGTGAATTACATCCAAGCCCATAAAAAGTAATAATACCGAAGCAGCGTGGTAAGCGTTGTTTTCATCTGCCTTCCCACGCTGCTTATTTATTATATCTAACTAATTCTTCTTAACCCCGTAACAAGACCGGAATTTCTTCGGGGTGACGGGCGACCCTAACTCCAGCATTATTTAAAGCTTGAATTTTATCAGCCGCTGTACCGCTTCCCCCTTCAATTATAGCGCCCGCATGCCCCATGCGTTTTCCCGGGGGTGCAGTCTGACCGGCAATAAAGGCCACCACCGGTTTGGTCATGTGTCTTGAAATATACTCGGCCGCTTTTTCTTCATCTGAGCCGCCAATTTCACCGATTAGAATCACTCGTTCGGTATAGGGGTCAGCCTCAAACAGGCTCAATGCGTCAATGAAAGAAGTTCCGTTTACCGGATCACCCCCAATGCCCACGCACGTGCTGGCACCCATGCCATGCAGTTTGAGCGCATAAAGCACTTCGTAAGTCAAAGTACCGGAGCGGGATACGACACCAATGTCACCCGGAATAGCAATGTTACCGGGTATGATTCCCACCTTAGCCTCACCGGGGGTTAAGGCACCCGGGCAATTGGGACCAACCAGTCGCACACCTTTCTGATCCAAATATGCACGCACGGTCATCATATCTTGAACCGGAATGCCTTCCGTGATGCAGAAGATCAGCGGTACGCCCGAATCCGCTGCTTCGAAAATGGCGTCTGCGGCAAAGCGGGCCGGCACAAAAATAACCGAAACATTTGCACCGGTGGCTTCCACCGCCACTTTAACCGAATCGAAAACCGGCACTTTACCGTCCAGCACCCATTCACCGCCCTTGCCGGGGGTGACACCGGCCACTACATTCGTTCCGTAGGCAATCATTTGCTGAGCGTGGAAAGATCCTTCATGGCCGGTAATTCCCTGAACTACAACTCTTGAGTTCTTATTAATCAAGATACTCATGCCGCACCTCCCCGCGCTACCTGAACGGATTTTTGAGCTGCCTCGACCAGAGTTTCGGCAGTAATCATATTGGCATCCGCAAGTAAGCGCCGGCCCTCGTCGGCATTGGTTCCAACCAGCCTTACCACCATCGGAACAGTCGGCTGAACTTCTCTAATAGCGGCCAGGATGCCGCGAGCGACCTCATCACAACGAGTTATTCCGCCGAAAATATTAATCAATACTGCCTTAACATTAGCATCAGAAAGTATGAT
Source organism: Anaerolineaceae bacterium (assembly GCA_003448875.1). GTDB lineage: Bacteria > Chloroflexota > Anaerolineae > Anaerolineales > Anaerolineaceae > Bellilinea. Next base: position 120 of record DLXG01000265.1, on the reverse strand, counting down.
TCTGAAGGCAGCCGCTACTTTATCTGCCCCGGCTCCCCCGCCAATGTCCAAAAAGTTGGCTGGCGAACCACCATATAATTTGATGATGTCCATCGTTGCCATCGCTAATCCATCGCCATT
>DLXG01000045.1 GCA_003448875.1 Anaerolineaceae bacterium | reverse complement strand
GAGGCTCCAATCATACCAGCCGGGGAGCAGCACCAAGAAGTAGAAGAGCTTACCTCAATGGAACTGGAAGATTTTTCTGCTCTGGCAGAAGGCGCCTCCGCTGCATTTACTTTTGAAACACCCCCTGCCGAATCTGCAGCAGAGGAAGAATTAGAAATCTCTCCTTTCATCAGCGAGGAACTGCCCGAATGGTTTGATGAGCAGGTCTTCGAACCTTCTGCTGAAACTGCCTCCCCGGCGGGTGAAAGTGAAGCCGGGCTGGAACCCGCCGAATTACCCGGCTGGCTGGAAGCCATGCGCCCGATTGAAGCCGTTGCGCCGGGACGCATTGGCACAGATGAGGATCAACGTATTGAAACCAGCGGGCCGCTTTCGGGCTTTCAGGGCGTCTTACCTGCCGAAGCAATCATCACCCAATACAGTAAACCTTCCATTTACTCGGCCCGATTACAGGTAAATGAAAAACAGCGCACCTACGCAAATCTTCTGGAAACCATTCTTCAAGAAGAAAAACAAGGCCGCCCTTCCAGGGGGGTGAAAGGTGCTGTCCCCACCATATTTGGCCGCATGTTGCTTGGCATCTTGCTGGCTGCCGCAATTTTATTTGTCCAGGTTGGGGGAGTGAACATTGCAACTCCACCAACCTTATTCGCACCGGAGAATGTGGCTTTCTTCTCCCAAATTCAATCCCTGACCACTTCGAATGAACAAAATGCCCCCCTCCTGGTCGCGATAGACTTTGAACCTGCCCTGGCAGGTGAACTTTCCAAAGTAGCCCTGCCGGTCATGGAGGATCTTCTACAATCCGGAAAAAGTCTTGCAATTGTCTCCATTAACCCTGCGGGTGCGGTTTTGGCAGAGGAACTGTTGATCAACTCTGCTGCCGAAGGGCAAATCCTGAATCTGGGATACCTGCCCGGCGGAGTCACCTCCATTGCTGCGCTGGCAAACCAGCCGGCTCTGGCCGCCCCTTACGACCGGTCTGGAGCCTACGCATGGGACCAGCCTCCCTTCCAGTCGGTACAAAAAATCTCGGATTTTGCGGCAGTCTTGCTGCTCACCGATAACACCGATACCAGCCGTTTATGGATCGAACAACTCAGCCCGCTGTTGGATAATACCCCTTTATTAGTCATCGCCAGCAATCAAGCCGCACCGATGATTCAGCCCTACCTGCAAAACGGACAGGCAGCCGGTATGCTGGCCGGCCTGCCGGGGTTGGCAGCCTACCAGCAATTAAGCGGGCGGCCAGCCAATCTTGCCAGCGCTTACCTGAATGCCTATCAGGCAGGTTTGATGCTGATCGTCGTCCTGATTCTTTTATTTAGTCTTTATTATCTGGTGGCGCAGTTGTTCAAGAAACCCGAAGCGAAGGGGAAATGAACATCATGGATGTTGACTTTGCCTGGACTGCGGTTGCTTTTATCCTCACTTTGTTGACACTCAGTTATTTGTTAGGGGACAACCCCCTCTTTCGATTAGCCGCCTATCTGTTTGTCGGGGTGTCTGCCGGATATATTGCCATTATTTTATTGAATGAAGTCATTACCCCCCGCTTGATTGTCCCGCTTATTTTTGGTAGCCCGGCTGAAAAACTGCTCGCCCTGGTTCCCACCGTGCTTAGTGTATTGCTGTTATTCAAATTATCACCCCGCCTGACTACATTGGGCAATCCTTCTATGGCGTTTCTGGTCGGCAGCGGTGCCGCTGTGATTATCAGCGGTGCAGTGAGCGGCACCCTGTTTGGACAGATCGGCGCCGCCATCCAGCCCTTTGCTTTATCCCAAAGCGGCAGCAACTTAGGCGCCGGTGGCCAATTGTTGGCAGCGGTTTTCCTGCTGATTGGAACCGTATCCACCTTGATCTATTTTCAATTCAGCGCGCGCCGAAACGCTGCCCAGCAGACCAGCCGGACCGCCCCAGTTCAGATGGCAGCCTTTGTTGGCCAGATTTTTATTGCCATCGCTTTAGGAGCCCTGTACGCCGGTATTCTGGCTGCCGCTCTCACGGCACTGATTGAACGGTTCGACTTTCTGCGTACGGCAATCCAAACCTTTCTCCCATGAATTGCGCCTATGACCACTTCCCTAGTTGACGCTGAATCCGTTCTTGCCATTGAAATTGGCAGCATTCACACTCGCGCCTTGCTGTTTGATGTGGTAGACGGGCAATACCGCTTCATCGGCGCAGGACGCGCACCAACAACCATTCATTCTCCTTTTTTCGATATTTCCGAAGGCATCCATCTGGCAATCTCCAATTTACAGAACATTACCTCGCGGGTTCTACTGGAAGAATCGCGCCTGATTTTGCCCGGCAAGGCAGATGGCAGCGGCGTGGATCAGGTCGTATTGACTTACACCGCCGGTCAACCCTTACGGGTGGTCATCATGGGTCTCTTGGAAGATGTCTCTCTGGAAAGTGCCAGACGTCTGGCTTCGTCCGCGCACACCATCATCACCGAAGCAATCGGCTTGAATGACCGCCGTCCGCCCGAAGCCCAAATTGATGCCTTGTTGCGCGCCAAACCGGACTTAATCATTCTCTCCGGTGGCACAGATCAGGGAGCAAGCCGCTCCATTGCCAAAAATGTAGACCTGCTCACCTTTGCCTTACAGATTCTGCCCCGCGAAAAAAGACCCGAAATCATTTACGCCGGTAACAACGCCCTCACCACTCCGGTAAAAGATGTGCTCAGCACCTATACCCAAGTGCATGTAGCCCCCAATTTGCGCCCGGAGATTGACGTAGAAAATCTCTCTGCCGCTCAAGAAGTCCTCGCCGACGCGGAATTTCACATCCGCTCCCGCCAAATTGGCGGCCTGCAATCCTACCGCTCCATTCTGGCCGTAGAACCACTTTCTGCGCCGTTTGCTTTTGCCCGGATGATTCGCTTCCTGAGCCGCATCAACAATCCAAACAAGGGGGTTCTGGGGGTGGATTTAGGTGCAGGCAATTTGATTGTCGCCAGCGCTTTTCAAGGCAGATCCGAGTTAAGCGTTTTCCCGATGGGCACCGGCTCAGGTATGGCGCAGGCTTTGCGAAATATACCCTTATCAGAAATCAGCCGGTGGTTGCCTGTTCACATCCCTGAAAGCGTAGTGGAAGATTATCTCTGGCATAAAACCCTGCATCCTGCCCTGTTACCCGTCACAACCGAAACAGTCGCTATCGAACAGGCAGCCATTCGACAAATTTTGTGGAACGGATTGAACCAGCACCGCAGCCGCTATCCGAATATCCCCGTAATGGCCGAACCTATTTTGGCAGCCGGGATGCCCCTCACCCAATGGTCACCCCAAACCAGTCTGATGATGCTGGTAGACGGTCTGCAACCCTTTGGCATTACCACCTTTGTGCAGGACGCTCATGGGTTAACCGCTGCCTTGGGCATCATCTCAGCCAACAACTCGATCCTGCCGGTTCAGGTTATCGAATCAAACGCATACATCAATCTGGGAACAGTCATCACTCCGTTGAGCAGCGCCCGCTACGGAACAGGCATCCTCAAAGTCAGGGTCGAATATGAGGCCGGCAATCAGGTTAGTTTGGAAGTTCGCCAGGGGAGCGTAACCGCTTTACCCATTCAATCTGGACAAACCGCCAAGGTTCATCTGCAACCCCTCCGTCCGATCACCATTGATCCCACAGGCAAAGACACCACCCGATCCTTCAAGGTGATTGGCGGAGTGTGTGGCGTGATCGTAGACGCCCGCGGTCGTCCTTTATCCTTACCGGCAGATGCCGCCCGGCGGCGCGATATGCTCAAAAAATGGGCTGCCGGCTTCGGCGCATAATTCTGGTACAGAAATTGCACTACATGGATTGAGGTCAAAAGGTAATGATAGCCACAGTCACCCACATACTCCCACTGGCACACATTCGCCGGGCGCGCATGTTACCGGGTAAAGGCCGTATTCTGGCGCGGGTTGGGCAGGAAGTCAATGCGGCGTATGTCGTTGCCGAAGCCGACCTGCCGGGTAGCCATATTCTGGTGGATGTGCGCCGAATTTTGGGGTTGAGGCGGGCTGAACAGGCCCACCGCCTGATTGAAAGAAAAGTGGGTGAACGGGTTGAAAAGGGGGATATTCTGGCTCAAACTGGCGGTCTGCTTCCCAA
>DLXG01000205.1 GCA_003448875.1 Anaerolineaceae bacterium | reverse complement strand
CAGCGCGCAGGGGCGCCATGGCCACCGCAGGCGAAAGCAGTGCCTGCCTCTTCTGCCTGTAAAACACCCTGTGGCGAAAAAGCCTCAATCAGGCTTAACATCTCAGTATCAAATTGATTGGCAATCGGCAATGGATAGAAGTGAGAAAGGTCCGTACTGGCAACCAGCAAAGCCTTGCGATGCTTAAGCACTTTGGCAAGCGCATTGCCGAGGATTTGGGCCATCCGCCAGTCCTTGCGGCGCACCATCACCGGTAGCAGGGTAAAGGGTTTGCTCAAAGCCCGCTGAAGGAAAGGCAGTTGGATCTCAAGAGAATGTTCGTCATCATTAGCAATTGGCGTCAAGCCGATTGTCTCTTCTGCCAGCAGTTCAGCCAGCCTGTCGGTGCATTCGCGGTCTATGGGCACCTCACCCAAGGGGGTGTAATAACTGTCGTGGGAACTGGTCAAGAGCGGAGCGGGGTAATAGGCGTGCATGGGCGAGACGATGGCAACTACTTCAAATTCCTCTCCGAGAACAGCCTTATAGGCATGTCCGGCGGTACGCCCGGAGTAGCGATGACCGGCGTGAGGCGCAACCAGAGCAACAACCTTTCCATCCAGTGGCGGAATTTGAGCCTCGGCAATATATTGGTCAACTTGCTGCGCCAGTTGCAGGGGATCAGCGCTGTACCACAAACCGGCAATCGGTGAAGGTCGTATCGCAGAAATCTTACCCATAACGATTACTCCTTTCCCTTATTTTCATTATACAACCAACCGGTTGATTAAAAAATTCCCCCATGCCAGAGAATCGCATCCAGTTGTACGGCGGCAGCCCCGTGTTCCAGGGCTGTCATTGCATCCTGCTGTCGGAATACCCCGCACCCCAAAATCAATGGTAGAGTCGGTCCCTTCCAGTGGAGCAATGCCTGTAACGCCAGCGGAAAAAGCCCCGGCCCATACACCCAACCTGTCAATATTTCCCCCTCAGGAACGGGCAAACTGCCAAGTGGAGCGCCAATTGTCAGCGCACAGAATTTTGAGGCAGGCAGTTGACTAACCCATTCTTCGCCAATCTGATTCAAGGCTACCCGCAGGATGAGCGGCAGTTCACATTGCAAGGATTGCAGCAGTGCAATTTTTTGAGCACCGTCCCATTCAGGCGGCAGACTGATTTCCACCGCTGAAACGGCCGGGCAGGCTTCTATCTGAGACAGCATCTTTTCTGCTGTCAGGTGATCTTCTAAAAGCAAATGTACCCATACCGGTATTTTGGAACGTGCCCAACGTTCGGTGTTTTCTTTCAGGGCAGCCCGTAAACCGGGGTTGTAAGTATTGTTATGGAGTAAAAACCCGCCGGGGAAGCGCATCACCCGCCGCTTGGCCGCTGGCTGGCGGGGTTTATCGGTCAGGGGTGGAGTCAGATATGCAATCGGCGCTTGGTTCTGCCAGTAAGGGAAAGGTACGGAAAACCCCAGCGCGCCAGCGCTGTTCATCCAGCCTTTCTCCAGAATCAAGTCGCGTTTTGAGGTGATTTCCATCTCTGTTTATGCCGGCCTGTCGGTCTACCCTTCAATTACCGACCAATCCAGTTGGTATCCATCAAATACCGCTCCGTTTCGGCAGATCAACAGCCATTTGCGGCGGGTCGGCACAGCACACACCCCGCACTCGGCCATTCCTCCGCATGGTATCTGGCTGTGAATCAACACCTCAATCGGTACTCTTCTGGAGTCTGGCAAGAATTTTTCCGCAAGCCGATTGAAAAATGTGCCAACTGCCAAAAGGCTGCCCTGCACAGCGATGTACTCGGCCCATTCCCACCATTCCTGCCATTGGTCAAGCGTGAACATCTCCACCCATGGCGGTAAACGAATCGGGGTAGGCGGTCCACAATACACTACCTCGGCAGCCTGAAGAAAAGCCTGCCTCATTAAGGGTGATAAGTAATACATGCGTTCATCCAGCGATACACAGGCAACCCGTCGGCTAGTGCGCGGCAAGGTGAAACCACGCCCCACTGGCCCGCGTAGGTTCAGCCTATCCCCCGGCTGCCACTCAGACGGGATTGAGCCTGCCAGATACCATTGCCCTTCTTCATCCATGGCGGGGTATAACGCCGTTGGCAACAATTCGCTCAGCGGGTCAGAAACCCCCAGCCACAACTGGCCGGCCGTCAGTGGTAAACGCTCAGATCCTGCCAGCCGAAGAAAGACTTCGCCTTCAATCGGGGCAGCAAAGATTTGGTCCAGTATAAAGTTTGCTCTCATCGGTGTTTTTATGGAGAATGAACTCTTGCTAGTATAATACAAGTGGTTCGACATCTTCCAAGGAGATTATCATGAATATCGCCAATTTGTTTCAGGGATTTGCCACACTGATGTGGTTCGTGTTTTTCGGCGTGCTGGTTCTGGTTCTGGTACGCGCCAGCCGCAACCGCCCCATCAAGAACGCCTCGGTGACCCTGTTGAGCGTTTTAGCGTTAGCCATCCTGCTTACGGTTGTTTCGGCGGGTCTGGTATTCATCGAGCCGCAGGAGCGCGGTGTCGTTATTTCTGCAATTTCTCCGACCGGTTATCGCGAACAGGCCCTTGAACCCGGTCTGCGCTGGATCATCCCGTTTGCCGAAAGAGTGGTGCGTTACCCCATCTCCCGCCAGACTTATACCATGTCCATTGCGGCCCAGGAGGGGCAAATTTATGGCGATGACTCAATCACCGCCCGGACCGCCGACGGTCAGGAAGTCTTTATTGATGCCTCGGTCATTTTTGAAATTGATCCCGCCAAAGTGGTTGAAGTTCATATCCGCTGGCAGGATCGCTACGCAAACGAACTGGTACGTGCCCTGACTCGCGGAATTATCCGCGATGCGGTCTCGCAATACGGCGTTGAGGAGGTTTACAGCACCAAACGCGGAGAAATGACCCAGCAGGTATTTGACGCGCTCTCCATCAAACTGGCCGAAAATGGCCTGCGGCTGGTGGATTTTGTCTTGCGCAACATCACCTTCTCACCCGAATATGCCGCCTCGATTGAGCAAAAGCAGATTGCTGAACAGCAAGCCCAACAGGCGCGCTTTGTGGTGGAACAGAAACGCCAGGAAGCTGAACAGGCCCGGCAGGTGGCACAGGGGCGTGCCGATGCCGTCGTCATTCAGGCCAAAGGTGAAGCCGAAGCCCGCCTGATTCAGGCAGAGGCTGAAGCCAAAGCCTTGCTGGTGATTTCTGAAGCCCTCAAAGACAACCCCGAATTGCTGACCTATCAGTACATCACCAAACTTTCCCCCAACATTCAGGCCTTGCTGCTGCCCAGTAATGCCCCCTTCATTTTCCCACTACCGGAAATGAACAGCCCCAGCGTTACCCCAACCCCTGCCCCGCAGCCGATTCAACCCATCCCCACTCCCTAAGGAGAGGTGTTGAACTGAAATGACCTCACAACCCGCTTATCCGCCCTCTGGCAAGCAAATCCGGCTGACCAGCCTTTCTTCCTGCGCA
>DLXG01000112.1 GCA_003448875.1 Anaerolineaceae bacterium | reverse complement strand
GTGGTCGCCGATATTCCCGACTTCTGCCGTGAATTGGTCAATGCTCTGGAAGAATATAGCCTTAAGGTGAAGAAAAAAGGATGATCGAAGTCCGTGACTTTTCAGCGCGGCGCAATTTTCCCGGCGAGGTCGGGAATGATTTTGACGTAATTCTGCGCCGCTATGATGCCATTCAAAAAATCCATCCGCTTATTTTTTCCTTGATCCTGTTCGGGCTGGCGTGGTTGCCAGCCCGTATGGAATGGCAATATGCCCTCGCTCTGTGGGGCTTCTTCCTGCTGGACTGGCTGATGCTGGCATTGCTACCGGTGTTCAAGAAGTCGTTCGGCCCTCCCCAGCCCCCCGTCTTTTTGCTGGCATTGCTGCGCTTACCGTTTGCGTTTTTGCCTTTGCCGGTAAATTTTATTTTCCAGATACTGGGGAGTTTACTGGTATTCTATGGTTTTTGGATTGAACCTCAGCGCCTGACTGTGACCCGGCAAGTCTTGCAGACTTCTAAATTAAAAAAAGGTACAAACTTACGTCTGCTTCATCTGGGAGATTTACACATTGAACGGATTACCCGGCGGGAATTGAAACTGCAACGATTGATAAAGGCTTTACAACCCGATCTGATCTTATTCAGTGGTGACATCTTGAATTTATCCTATAACCGGGATGCCATCGCCATGCAACAGGCTCATCAGATTATGGCTGAATGGCAGGCTCCGCTGGGAGTGTATGCGGTGGCAGGCAGCCCGGCAGTTGATTTGGCTGAACTCTTGCCGGGCTTTTACAAAAACCTCCACATTCGGTATCTGGAAGAAGAGCGTCTAGAACTAAGCGTAAATCAGCAAACCATCAACCTGATTGGTCTTTCCTGCACTCACCGGCCGTTTGTGGATGCGCCTCGCCTGGAGAAATTACTTCCACCATCATCGGATAATTTCACCATCCTGCTCTATCACACACCCGACCTCGCCCCCAATGCGGCAAAAACTGCAGTAGATTTGCAGCTTTCCGGTCATACCCATGGCGGGCAGGTCAGGTTGCCGTTTTTCGGCGCGTTATTTACGGCCTCGCTCTATGGGCGTGCGTTTTCATCCGGCCGCTATCAATTGAATGGGTTGACACTCTACATCACACGTGGAATTGGAATGGAGGGCGCGGGCGCGCCGCGGGTGCGCTTCCTCTGCCCTCCTGAAATCATCTTATGGGAAATTCAAGGCGTAGGTCAGGATTAACCTAGCCGGCCAATTTACGTTCAACCCATTCGTATACTTGTTGCAGAGCCTCAGGCAGCCTGCCAACATCTTTGCCGCCGGCCTGAGCAAGATTAGGCCGACCGCCGCCGCCTCCGCCAACCACCGTAGCCACGCTTTTGATTAAGTCGCCGGCATGCCAGCCTCGCTTTACCAGATCATCACTCAATGCTCCGATGAGCAGAGGTTTTTCATTTTCAACGCTCGCCAGCACAATCACCCCCGTCGTAAATTTTTGGCGGAAGCGGTCGCACATTTGCCGAAGTGTCTCTGCATCCGCGTTGGATAATTGGGCAGCCAGCACATTCACCCCCTGCATCTGCCGCACTGAATTAAGGGCCTGTTCAAATTCAGCCGTGACTAACTGGCGGCGCAGAAGCGATAGTTGATCTCTGGCTTCGTCAAGTTCCTTTAACAACGCCTCGGCTTTGTTGGGAACATCATCAAGGGAAGATGAGAGGACTTGCGCGGTTTGTTTCAGAGTCCGCATTCGGCGTTGTACCAGCGCATAGGCTTCTCTGCCGGTGACCGCTTCAATCCGGCGCACACCTGCTGCGGCACTGCCTTCACTGGTGATCAGGAAAATGCCAATATCACCCGTGTTTTCAACATGGGTACCGCCGCACAATTCATAAGAAAGAACTTCTTCATCATCGCTGATGGTGATGGTTCGCACGGTTTCGGCATATTTCTCGCCAAATAGCGCCATCGCACCTTCAGCAATGGCTTCATTCAGCGGTTTGAAGCGAATATTGAGATGCAGGTCTTCAAAAATTGCCCGATTGACGCCCGCCTCAATGCGTTCCAATTGCTCTGGAGTTAACGCTTCAGGATGAGTAAAGTCGAACCTCAACCGGTCTGGGGCTACCAGCGAACCAGCCTGACGGGCATGTTTTCCCAGTACTGCTTGCAATTCAGCATGTAAAAGATGGGTGGCGGTATGATTACGCATAATATCCCGCCGCCGTTGAGCATCTACGGCTGCAATCGCTAAATCACCTACGGAAGGCTTGCCGCGTACGACCTCACCGACATGGACAATGACACCAGCAGCCGGTTTGCGGGTATCTTCAACCCGAATTTCCCAGCGGGGTTCAGCCACTGAAACAATCGTCCCGGTATCCGAAACCTGCCCGCCCGCTTCAACGTAGAAACAGGTGGCAGGGAGGATTACCTCGACCACATCCCCGGTCATTACTTCCTGTACTGCCTCTCCATCACGTAGCAGTGCCAGCACCTTGCCTTCAACTTCAAGGGCTGAATAGGGGTCATATCGGACGCCGTCCGGGCCTAATTCACCGCGGGCTTGCAGGGTTTCAAGAATACCGCGATAAACATCCACATTCTCACCGCCTAACGGGCCAAAAGCCTTGCCCGCCCCTGAGGCCAGACGGTGTTCCTCCATCGCCTTTGCAAAACCAGCCTGATCCACTTCTAACCCCTCTTCAAGGGCAATATCGCGCACCAGTTCCAGCGGTAACCCGTGTGTGGCATATAAGTCAAACGCCTTTTCTCCGTCTAAAACCTTTCCGCCACTGCTTTTTACCGTTTGAAGCATTTCTTCCAAATGCGCCAGTCCCTGTTCCACAGTGCGTTTGAAACGTTTTTCTTCACGGGTCAGCGCATCCAGAATCGCCTCACGATTTCGTACCAGTTCCTGGTAGGCCTTTCCGTAATTTTCGATGACCACATCTGCAACCTCGGCCAGAAAAGGTTGTTCAAGGCCAATTTTGCTGCCAAACCGCGAAGCCCGCCGGATGATCATCCGGCAGACATAATTTCTACCGGTATTCCCCGGTACCACCCCATCAGCGATTAAAAAAGCAGCAGCACGCGCATGATCGGCAATCACACGGTATGGGGTGATATTCTCATCCCGTTCGGCTTCCGTGTGACCGGTCAATTCGCGCACTTTTTCCATAAGTGGAAAGAGCAGGTCTGTACGATAATTCGAGGGTTTATCCTGCAAGATGGAAACGATTCGTTCCAATCCCATTCCGGTATCTACATGACGGGCCGGCAGCGGTTCAAGCCGGGTGGGACTGAGCCGATTATATTGAATGAAAACCAGGTTCCATAATTCAAGAAATCGCTTGCAATTGCCATTTACCCGGCAGATATGGCCTTCCTCATGCTGTTTATCACAATATTCGATGCCTCGGTCGTAGTGAATCTCGCTACATGGCCCACACGGACCGGTCTCAGCCATCTCCCAGAAATTGTCTTTGCGCCCAAAATAAAGGATATGACTGGGGTCCATACCGGGTTGCTGCGCCCAATAGCCAGCGGCTTCTTCATCCGTTGGAATCTCACCTTTTTCGTCTTTGAAGCAGGTAGCCCACAGCCGCTCTTTCTCAAGCCCCCATACCTCGGTCAATAATTCCCATGCCCAGCCAATCGCCTCTTTTTTATAATAATCTCCAAACGACCAGTTGCCCAACATTTCAAAGAAGGTGTGATGGGTATCATCCCGGCCAACATCATCCAGATCATTATGTTTTCCGGCTACACGCATACATTTTTGTGAATTTACAGCGCGGGTATATGGCCTTTGATCGGTGCCAAGAAATACATCCTTAAATTGAACCATTCCTGCGTTGGTAAATAACAGGGTTTGGTCACCACCGGGAACCAGCGATGAAGAAGGAACAAAGGTATGACCTCTTTCAACGAAAAAGTCAATAAACATTTGTCGAATTTCCGCGCCGGTCCAATTTTTTTTCATTTTTTTGCTCCAACCTGATGAAATAATGTGAGATGAGGAATGACTTTGATTATACAGGAACACTCGACAGTAAGCAACGATTAACAAACTGTGAGGGCCCATCCAATCGGAAAGGCCCTCAACCGCAGAGATGGGAGTATTGAGAAGGATCAGCGGGATATACTCATTTTGAGCAGTTTACCTTCCCGATTGAGTGTCACCCGGGCGTAATGAATATGGGTGTGTCCGCCAAAATTGACTTTTCGCTGGAAAATAACCACCCTACGGTTAGCCAGTGTACCTTCACCGGTGAAATCAGCGTTACCTTTTTCCGAAGGCGCATTCGGATCATGACCGACTTTTTGCAAGCGATAGCGCACCTCTGCCAGATCCAGACCCGGCAAATAGGCTTCAACTGCCGCCTTTGCCTGCTGCACCAATTCTTCCCTGCCGATTTGGAAATCTCCATCGCCATTGGCATGATCGCTGACGGTCTTAATTGCCCAGTGAGTTCGGGAGCGGGCAAACTTTTTCGGCTCAACCGGTTGAGAATCAGCGTATGCCAGTGGGTCTCCATACAGAACAAACGAAATCAAGGTCTTTTGATCCTCGCCATCCAGAAAACCCTGCCGTTTATTCATCTCACGCGCCATGCCAATCTTTGCCTGTACCAGCGCGTCCCCGGCAGAATATCCCTCGGCTATCGCCTTCCAGAACAGGTTCGCCAGCAAATCTGCCCCAACCAGCGGCGGACTGACTGCGCCATAAGCAATTCCGGTGGATGCAATCACTGCCCTTGTGCCAATCGAGAGAAAGCGAAGAGCAAGTGATGAGTTTTCTTCCTTGTCCACAATATATCCACCGTAGCAAGCCTCGCTGAACACGATGCGCGGCGAATGACCATTTTTTGGCAAATCAGCCAAAGTCAGTGCTACCGGATATTCTGAGCCATGCCAACTTTCACGTGGATCCACCTGACCATACCATTCAGCCGTTTCTGCCAGACCATGCAGATTATAGAAGCCCAACTCGGAGCGTACCAGTTTTTCGGGGTCAAAGGTGCGGGTCTCGTGCGGCGGTGAAGCGAGGACGGCCGTTTCAGCGCTCACCGGTTTGAAACTGGCAATGGATGACCGTTTCCAGACGGCAGCAGTATAGCCAAACCGGTCTTTGCCAGACGGCGCAGGTTGAGGACGGCGGTACAGGAAAATCCAACGTAACACTTCAAACAACAGCCATCCCGGTTTTACACCTTTTTTGGTTTTCTTGTTCTTCAAGTGATACTGAGTGGCGTTACGCAGCTGCTGCAATAAAAGACCGGCATCCGACCCTTTTTCGCCCGGTAACCGCCCAACTGGCCATTCAGGAATAAAATAATTTGAATCCAGTGTGCTGTATGGATTATCGGATAATACTTCTTCATCAGAGTCATCGGTTGGGTTGGGCAAACGGTGAAATGGTACTACGTCCGGCCCGCCAACAATTAACAGAGCCCCAATTCTGCCGCCTTTTTTAGCCAGTGCCTGATCCAAATCCGCTAAGGACAATTTCATTTTCCACGGGTCGTTCCCGGCAATGGTGGACAACCCCAATTTTCCGGAACTCTCAAGATCATCCGGATAAAAAACCATAGCACCCCACCCCGCTTTTTGTCGAATTGCTTCCGCCAGACGATTCATTTCCTGATCCAACACAAGCGTCGTCTGTTCACCGTATTTTGCACGCAATCCGCTGCGGGAGGAAAAAATCACATATATCGGGAAGCGCCCATCCGCTTTAACAATTGCAGGGGACTTAAGCCGCTTGGCCAGCTTCTCAAATTCCTGTTCAGTTTCTTTCAACCAGGCAGGGGGCTTTTTGTGAGACCGCTCTAATCGAGGGGCGGATCCTCCCTTTGAGTCTTCGAATGATTTTTCAACCAGTGTATCTTGGCTATGCGCAATTTGTGCTTCTTCCGTTACCTCAGAGGGTTGAGATACTATGGGTTGGATTTCTTCTATTGACTCCGTTTGGACGGCGGCTGGTGCCAAACGATTCCAACCCAGTTTTCCCGCAATCCCGGCCGGGATCGGAACACCAAACGAAATTTCTTGCTGCAATGGCCACAACGGCAAGTATGGATGATTTTCACCCCACCAGCGTTTACTCACCTGGCCATTGGCATCTTCGGCAGCACATTGATGCAGCATTTGCACTGCCTCCGTTTCATTTCCTGCAAGTAAGTGGGATTCAGCCAGTCCCAACCGAAAGATCAGACACTCCGGCCAGCGCTGGTTATACAACTCACAAAACCGCATTACTCCAGCCGAATCACCCAAAGCCCGCAATAATTTGACGTGGAAAATTGCCCCCAACACTTCATCCGGATTCAATGCCAATGCCTGATACACATTAACTTCTGCACTTTCAAGATTGTTTTCCTGTAATGCTTTTTGGGCATTCTTTAGAATAATTGCCCATCCCGGCATGGATTGAGATATATCCAGACGTTCTCCGAGGATATAAGCCCGAATGGCAGTAAACTTGGATTGCTCGTCGTTGATCTTGGAATAATACAGGGTCAACAATTTTTGTACACGCACATCCTCTGGATCGAGACGACTCACTTTTTCCAAAATGGTAATCGCCTGAGCCAGTTTATTCTCGTGGTAAAACAGCTC
>DLXG01000049.1 GCA_003448875.1 Anaerolineaceae bacterium | reverse complement strand
TATGGGTGGCAGAGGGGGTTGCCTGAATGAACGAACTGGAACGTCAATTTAAGCAAGCGGTCTGGGAAGCGGTTGAAATCTGTAAAAAGCACCGCTACAACCCGACCTGTTTCAGCACGGAGAAAATACACCCATACATCTCTATTCAATCAATCCGCGCGGAAGGTTGGCCAGTTCTGCCAGCGTCCGTTCAACTTGCCGCCGCTGGTGGGCATCCAGCACGGCCTCGCGCGAAGTGATATAGGCCAGCGCGTCCGGGAAGGTGAACACTTTGACCTGTTCATACCGGTTTTGATAGTGCTTGGTATGACGGGTGAATGCCAGAATCGGCTTCACCGGCACACCCAGCCGTTTTTCCAGCGCGGCGTTGCCGGCCAGCAGCGAGACGGCCGGGTCTTCAAACCCTTTGGAGCGCGGATCCTGATAATTCACGCGGATGGCAAACACCCCGCCCGGCCCCAGCAGCACCATCGGCAGTACCTGCGTGGGGTCATCGGCAAAAACATCCGGAAATAACAGCCAGTCATCGCTCAAACTGCCGAAGGCGGCGGCAATCTGCTTGCGGCTGGCTTTGAATTCATCGGGCGGGGTTTCAACCTCGTTACGAAGAATGGACATCAGCTTAGGATAGGTCAACCCGCGCGTGGAAATACCCAAATGCCGGCAGGCCAGCATAAAAATGACCCAGGCAATAAACACTACCAAAATGGCAATCGCCTGAGCCTGCCGGTATGGCAGACCCAGGCGGTTCAGCACGGTTTGATAAAAGAATGCCAGAAAGAAGCCGATTACACCCACCACCCCCAGCGCAAAAGAAAACCGCACCAGCCAGAATGGCAGGCTGGCTTCTTTTTCGCGGGAGATGAGTTTTTGACGTTCCTGCTCGGGGCGTTCAAATGCGCGCATGCGGGTTGTCTTTCTCGCCGGTACGGTTAGATGTAGTTTTCGATGAACGGAAAGGCCGACTTGACCAACCCGATCACTTCCTGCGGGGTTTCCAGTTCCAATGCCTGCTGGCTGACCGCTTGCGCCTCGCGCAGGGAGATCTGGCGGATGATTTGTTTGGCAGCCGGAATTTCGCCGGCGTTCATGCTCAACTCGTCCATGCCCATGCCCACCAGCAGGGGAATGGCCAGCGGGTCACCGCCCAGTTCACCGCAGATGCCAGTTTTTTTGCCGTGAGCGTGAGCACCTTCGATCACGGCCTGAATCAGGGTCAGCACGGCCGGGTCGAAGCCGTTGGCGAGATCGGTCAGCACCGCGTTGGTGCGGTCTACCGCCAGCGTATACTGGGTCAGGTCGTTGGTGCCAATCGAGAAAAAGTCCACTTCTTTAGCCAGATGACGCGCCATCAGAGCCGCAGCCGGTATTTCGATCATAATGCCGAGCGGAATGCGGGGCGGAATGCGGCAGCCCTCGGCTTCCAGTTCCCGCCGGCATTCGGCAATGACGGCTTTGGCAGCGTGAATTTCGGCGGCCTTGGTGACCATCGGGAACATAAGGTACAGGTTGCCATAAGAGGCCGCCCGCAGGGCCGCGCGGATCTGGGCTTTGAAGAGGGGCAGATTACGCAGGCACAGGCGCAGGCCGCGCACACCCAAAAACGGATTTAACTCATAGGGCAAGTCAAGGTAGGGCAATTGCTTATCACCGCCAATATCCAGTGTGCGCAGAATGACCGGCTTATCCCCAAAGGCTTCCAACACGGTTTTGTACTTGTGGAATTGCACCTCTTCATCCGGCAGGATTTCACAATCGAGGTAGATAAACTCGGTGCGCAGCAAACCTACCCCTTCGGCGCCGTTTTGGAGGGCTTCTTTCAAGTCCTGCGGGTTATCATTGGCGATGTTGGCAAACACCTCCACGCAGTGGCCGTCCTGAGTCAGCGCCGGGCGGTGGGTTTCGCGCAGGGCGGAATCAAAAACCTGCCGGCGTTTGGACTGGCGCTGTTCATACTGGCGGATGGTTTCGGCATCCGGCTGCAAGAGGATTTTGCCCTCGTAGCCGTCCAGAATGGTGGTCGTGCCGTTGGGCACATCCAGCAGGCTTTCGGGAATGCCGACTACCGCCGGAATACCGAGACTGCGCGAGAGGATAGCGGTGTGTGAAGTGGTGCCGCCCTCGATGGTGCAAAAGCCCTTCACCAGGCGGCGGTCAAGCAGCAGACATTCCGAGGGGGTCAGTTCGCGTGCCACCACAATGGCCGGGGCGGTGAGTTTGACCTGCTGACCATCTACATGAAGCAAGATGCGCAGCACGCCGTCGCGCACATCCCGCAGGTCGGTGGTACGGGCGCGGATGTACTCGTCGTTGATGTCTTCCAACATGCGGCAATATTCTTCGCTGACTTCATACAGAGCGCTTTCGGCGTTGATCTTTTCGCTGTAAATGCGGTCTTTGACGCCGTCGTTCAGGTCGGGGTCTTGCAAGATGGAAATATGGGCGTGGAAGATACCGGCCTCGTCCGTCCCCACTTCCGAAACGGCCTGATGGTAAATCTGTTCCAGCCGGTTCAGGCTTTCGCGCACTGCCTGCTGATAGCGTTCCCATTCCTCTAACGGGTTTTCGATGCGGCGGCGGTCGTAAATCAGCGGCGTATTACGAAACTGGAAGACCGGCGCAATGCTAATGCCGCGGGAGACCGAAATAGCCTGTATGCTTTGCATGGCGGCGACTCATTCCTGAAAATTGGCGCGAATCAGAGCGGTCAGCGCCTCGATGGCCTGTGCGCCGTCTTCGCCTTCGGCGATGATCCTGATCACATCCCCCTTGCGCACCCCCAGCGAAAGCACGCCCAAAATGCCCTTGGCGTTGGCTTTCTTTTCGCCGTTGCGGGTGAGGTTATACAGGTAAATTGAAGCGGAAAACTGATTGGAACAGCGCACAAACAGGTCTGCCGGGCGGGCGTGCAAGCCGTGTTCGTGTTCAACCGCTATGATTTGTTCAAACACCTGTTGTTCCACCATTTCCATGTTCTTTTCCTTCCCGTTAAGTTGTGGTTGATTTCGTGAAAAACCGAACGCATCAGATTTACCCTGATTTGATTATAGAGAGTTGTACCGAAAATCGTTTGTTGGGTTTTGTTCAACAATGGATGTGACAAAATTAAATTAATTTGAAGTGGAGGCGGATTCCTGCGGGCCGAGATTCATCAGCGACGACCAGAAGATGCGAATCACCTCAGCCGAGGTTTGGGCCTGCCCCAACCGTTCGCGGAAGGTTTCCTGATGGAGCAGGTGATTCAGCTCCAGCAGGGCTTTCAGGTGGGCGTGATCGTCCACCGCCCCCAGCACCAGACAGATACGCGCCTGATG
>DLXG01000295.1 GCA_003448875.1 Anaerolineaceae bacterium | reverse complement strand
TATTAAGGTGCTCATATTGAAGATGAACAATTTGAGTCACATCTGTCCGGATACCCGGATAAGGCTCTATCAGGTTTGGTAATTCTTTCAGATGGAAGCCCTGTGCTGCAGAAAGTTTATAAAAATCGGTTTGGGGGTCCTTTAACCAAATGCTGGCTGCATCTACTTTTTGGTGTTCGATTACCGCTTCCAGTAAAACACGTAAGCGCTCTCCCAAATCTCTACCGTGGGTTATGGTCAGGTCAATCTTACGCAAGGCAGATAGATAGTCTACGGTTTGTTGAGTTTTTTCCTGTAAGAGCATCCTTTGGAGAGCATTACCGATCAGTTCTCCCATGGCAGTGATGATCATTTGGTCACTGTCTGTAAAGGGCTTGTTTCTGCCAAGCATCAGTGCGCCAACAGGTTCTTTACCAGAAAGTAATGGAACTGCGGCGACGTAGGGGTCATAGTAATGCGGTTGATCGCGGAGATAATAAGGGTCTTCGGTCAAATTGTTTTGAAAGTAGGGTGTTTGGCTTCGTATAGCATAACCAGTTATGCCCTGATCCTTTGAAAACTCGGCACCAATCCATTGCTTTGCTTTGCCAATACCATATACGATTCGGTAAAGGGTGTCATTTTCGGGTGTTTTCAAGGCAATAGCAGCAGTTTCGATCTCCAAAATCGAACGAATCGCATGAACCACTGTTTGGCTCATCTCTTCTGTGGAATAGGTCTGGCGAATTTTCTCGGAAAGTTGTAACAAGGCTGCTTGATAACGTTCGTTCTTCTTTTGAAGGGTGATGTCTTCAAAAAGTGTGGCAAATTGACCTTGGGTTGGTGAGAATGCAAAAACACGGTAGTAGCGGTCCAATTCTTGCGAGTAGTTTTCAATCAAAACAGGATCACCAGTGCATGCAACCCTGCCATAAGTTTCAATCCAGTATGGTTCTGTGTTGGGCATCACCTCCAGAACTGTTTTACCGACAATGTTTTCTGCTCTCAAACCAGTCAATTTCTCGAAAGCAGGGTTGACTACAATAAAGCGATAATCCACTGGCTGATTATGTTCGTCTAGGATTATTTCGTGAAGAGCGAAACCGTTTAACATCGTTTCGAACAATTGCCGATAGCGTTGTTCGCTTATCAATAGAGATTTTTTATACTGTTCGATTTCGGTAATGTCCCGCCATTTGGCATATAATGCCAGATCACCTGCATAAGGAATTGTAGTTAGCGAAACTTCAGCCAGAAATTCGCTGCCATCAAGCCGGCGATGCAGCCAGTGAAATTGAACGAAACCATTTTTCAACGCTTCCTTAATATAAAATTCAGCTTTTTCATTGGATAGACTCCCATCCGGTTGAGTTTCGGGAGAAAGTTCGGCGGGAGATTTTCCGATTATTTCTGTTCGTTCTGCCCGAAGGCTATCCAGGGCGGCCTGATTACAATCAATAAATATATGGTTATGGAGCAAAAAACTCGGATCAGAGGATTTGTGAAAGAGGCGTTGAAATTTTTCTTCACTTTTCAATAAATCTAATTCGCGCTGCCTGCGTTCCCTTGCCATGTATAATGTAGCGATCAGAGAATGTTCACTGATCGGCTGGAGGATGAAGCCGTCAATTACTTTTCCTAACTTTGCCTGCAATTGATAATCAACCTGATGAGGATCGAGAATCAATATGAGCAGGGCTTGAAAGTTCCTTCGAAGTAGTTGAAGTAATTCGAGTAAATTTAAAGGTGGTGCAAGGTTGGCGTAAAAGAATATGAGAATCTCTTCATTCGTTAGACAACAATATTCCAAAATTCCATCAATGGACTCAAAGATGCGAATATCACCCCAACCTGATTTTTGAAGCAAATTTTTCAACGTCTGGTTGAGAGACAGATCTGAGGATGCAATAACGATTTTTGAAGGGAACATAAAACGTAGAATGTTTATTTATTATACACACTCAATCAAGTATAATATTACAAACTTGATAGCCTTTCAATAAAAAACAGATAAATTAGTCCCGTTCTTTGACGGGACTAATTTATTGTGGTTACTTTTACTCAATTGCTGAAACTCTCAATATCTTTCCAGCCGGTCGTCACATAAGTGGTTAATTCGCTGACACTCAAATCTTTGATTCCCAATTTTTCTAATGTCCTGCCTCGTCGCCAGTAATCGGTGCGGTGGATGATGCAAGCCAAACGAATCACGCTGTTAATTCCATTCACTGAAACACCGTATCTTTCACCCAATGAGGCGATTGGAACCAGACTCATCGGTACATCTTCAAAAATGTAACGATGATTGAGGGTGGCGGGAGCTTTGATGCCGTAATAACCGGTCTGGTTATGGATACGTTCGTGTAACGTTTCGCCGGTGACGTTGTATGCCAGTTCCAGCCATTCCAATGCTGTACGAGCGCGAATCCCCAAGGCAGAAGCAACTGTAACTCTTTCCCGGTCAAGTATTTCCAAAACACGGGCGACCGAAGGTGTAACTCCATCAATGTAAAACTGGAAATCTCCATGAGTGGCTTCAATCCAGCCGGCGTTGAGGATGGTCAAGGCGGGGTGAAAAATTGCTCCCATATTATTCAGGCCGGTGTGAAGGACATTGATTCCATCAATGTATTGTGGAAAAGCAACCCGGATCTGTTCCAGAACGAGGGGGGTTTTGACCGCGGGTAAAGCAGCGAGAGGAACGGCTTCCTTAATGCGAAAGATCCGTGCCTGGGCTGGCCCGTCTGCCCGGCTAGCGTATATGAACGTTTCCGCCTCGGCAACATTAACCTCAACATTGCAGCCACTTCTTCGCAAGATGACATCAAATTCAATGGCGCCAAGCGTTCTGCCGGGATGGAGAACAATGGTTTGTCCTTCCTTCAAATGACAGGCCATTTTCTGTGCAATTTCGGCATGGGCGGAGGATGGTAAAACCACCATGATAACCTGAGCGTCTTTGATGGCTGTTCCTATGTCATCGGTGACGGTTCGGATTTTGCCAAACCCTCTGGGTCCCCCTTCGTAACTTTCCAGGTCGATTCCCCCCCGTTTTGCGATGATTTCGATGTGAGCATAGGTGCGATTGTATAAAGCCACATCGAAACCCATCAGAGCCAAATGAGCGGCCATGGCTTTACCTCCATTGCCAGCACCAATTACAGCAAAGCGAGAAATTTCAGTCATTGATTACCCTCCCGTTGTGAAGAATTTTTGAAAGTCTCTGGCTTTCAGAGATGGGATTACCATCCTTGTCAACCGCTTGACAGGCTCCGTTGATGATGCGGGTGCGGATTTCCCCCCTTCCAAAAGGATTGTTCTTTAATTGCGGCGCATCCAGGATTCCGAGCGTGACAGACTTTGCAAGTACGTCGGGATTGGTCAACGGATCCTGCCTGGAATCCGTGCAGAGACTTTGAATTGCTTGAAGAGTGAATTTGGCTTCATGGACTAAGTTATCCTTGCGATTTAGGATGATTGGGTCATAAATCATTGCGGGTTGGCCGTTTAGGGCATTCTCAATCGTCCGCCGCGCCATCTTAGCCGCCTCTATGACCTCGTCCGCAGTGGCTGCATGATCGGCTTCTGTATGACCTACAATATGCACGATATCGGGTTTGAGTGCCATTTGCAAGTAGATACTGGCTGAAAGGTGCGCTCTGGCGGCAGCCGGGTCGAGCGGATAGGATAACAGACCGGTGCGGGTTTGTGTCCAGATGCGGAATTGTGGACCAGCCAGAGGTTGTATCAGTTCAAGAATGGCCAGCATTTTGGCCAGGTCCATCGCATCCGAGGTGCCGGGGGGACTGTTGAACATCATTTGTGCGATATAGTCTTTTACCCCGAAAGCCTTTGCATTGTAGGCTGAAAGATAAGCCGATACAACATAAACTACATCCGGGGCATCCCGCATTCCCCAGTGGTGCGGTTCGTTTAATTCCACCGGAATATTTCGCTCTCCATACCATGCCATAACCTGCTGATGCTCACGAATTGAACCAGCCAAATCCCAAGGCCCCCGCCCATCCATTTGATTGAACCAGAATAATGGAATGGCACACCAGGCATTATTGATTGTTTCTATGTAGAGTTCCGCCAGACGAATAAAATCATCGGTGCCGGAATAAGTGCGTAAAAGAGGGTAGTTACCTGTGCGAGATGCCTGGTAAAGCGCTCGATAATCTTCGGCCGAACGCACGGGGACGCCACCTGCTCCTTTGCGGCGCGGATCTTGCCTTTCGGGATGAAAAAAGTTTTCCTGAGCGTCCTGATCAATACCGAGTGAAATTACATCTAACACACGGGCTTCAGCGATTTTTTGTATCCCGATTCTTGTTTCTTCCAGACTTGGTAATCCAAAATGATGACGTAAGAGCGGGAAGGGTGCTTTCCAGAGGCGGCGCTCTACCGTGGTTTGAGGAAAAGAAATTGGACCAGATTGAGAATAACTTTCTCCGCGCAGGTAGGCTAATGTATCTTCGGTTAATTCCGAGCCATCGAAAATTTTTTCAAAAAAACCCAGTTTGCGGGCACGTTCAGCAACTGGCGGTGTGCCAGCGAAAGCAAATCGAACTCCTTTAGACCTTAACTCGTCAGCGGCTTCAGCGAATTCGCCCAAAAGCCTTTCGCCCGTTTCAGGTGTGAGACGGTAAGAAACGCCGATTAGGTCGGCATTTTCTCGAATGGCAGCGTTTATAAATTCTTTTACAGAGACTGCTGGGCCTAAAAAAACTGTCCGCCAGCCGGCCATTTCTGCCAGCCTGAGAAAATTGCTCACGCCGGCGACATGAACACATTCTCCCAATGCACCGGCAACAACAGTTTTCATAGATACCTCCAAATTAACATGCGAATGGAACTAATTCTCTATATAATCATCCACCTTTTTGATGTTCCCAATCAAGGAGGTGGGTGATGGCGAATGATACCTGTGACGCCGAATGATATTTATTTTTTATTATAACTGAATTCGATCTATTCAATTTTTGTAACCATTTTAGGAATTATTCATCTAACCTAATGGTAAATCCAATAACGGAGTGAAATATCAATGGCTGAGACAAATGTTAATCACCCAAAAGTGATCATATTTACAACGCCAACCTGCACATTTTGTAATATGACCAAAAAATACCTGCGTGATAAGGGAATCCGATTCAAAGAGGTGGATGTGAGTCGCGATCCTGCAGCCGCAAGGGACATGGTCAAAAGATCCGGCCAGATGGGGGTGCCGGTACTGGATATCGGCGGAAAAATTGTGGTTGGGTTTGACCGACCTAAAATAAATCAGTACTTAGGAATCAAGTAAAGAGGAGGTATAAATGTCACAAATTAAAGTTCAACCGATGGGTGCCCGTATTTTGGTTAAACCTCTGGAGCAGGAGAATAAAACAGCAACCGGTTTGTATATTCCTGAAACAGCCAAAGAGAAACCACAGACGGGTGTGGTCGTAGCAGTAGGTGATGATGAAGATATCAAGCTTAAGGTCAACGATAAAATTCTCTTTGCCAAGTATAGTGGCACAGAAATAAAACTGGGTAGTGATGATTACCTCATTATGGAATGCAGTGATGTGCTGGCAAAAGTAATTGAATAATTAATTTCAGAAAATTTGCAGAAAAACAGCCGGTTGAGATATACCGGCTGTTTTTTTGCACCAGACAGAAGTCGAGGTAATTACCTGCCCAAATTGTCAGTATTGAAACTGGTATTTGGGCAGATTTCAAAAGTTAAGGTTTGAATGAAAATCATCTGGAATTAAACCGTCGTAAAAAATATTTCAACATCCTGACATGGGAGGTGATTACCAAAAAAACAACGTTTTGAAGTTTTGCCCTTTTTGCTTTCCCCAAAAAACTTGAAAGGAATTGAAGATGAAACGCGTAAATTTTGTTTGGATGCTGCTTGTTGCATTCTCGCTGATCATGAGTGCTTGTCAGCCAGCGGTAGAAACTATTGAGGTTGAAAAAGAGGTTGTAAAAACCCAGGTAGTTGAGAAGGTTGTGGAAGTTGAAAAAGAACCTTCTGAGGAAGCCTCGTTCTCGACCCCCCATCCCATTTTATCCGATGTTCGTGTGCGGCAGGCAATGGCGTATTGCACCAATAAGGATGAAATTATCCAGGCTGTTTATCCTTTCCTATCGCCTGAGGAACGGGCTGAACTGGTCATGGATACTTTCATCCCTAAGAATCACTGGGCATACGCGGGGGATGAAAATGTAACTATTTATCCCTTTGATCCGGAAAAAGGAAAAGCACTGCTGGATGAGGCGGGATGGACAGATGAAGATGGCGACAATGTTCGTCTTAATGCTGAAGGCGAACCCTTGATGCTGGAACTGGTTTTGACAGAGGCGCCTCATCGTAAAATTTTAGCACCTGTCTGGCAGCAGCAAATGAAAGCCTGCGGTATTCGGGTTATCGTGAATCATGTCCCCTCAACGTGGCTGTACGGTGACACAACCGGCCTGGCCCGTCGTGAATTCGAATTGACTGACTATGCCTGGGTTGGACAATCCGACCCGAGCGGCAGGACATTGTATGCCTGCGACCAGATTCCCACCGCCGAAAATAACTGGGAAGGTCAAAATATTATGGGGTGGTGTAACCCGGTTGCTTCTCAGGCAATTGTGAAAGCCACCAATACCATCAATCAAGAAGACCGAAAAGAACCCTACAAAATTGTGCAGCAAGAATTCACCAAAGATATGGTATCGCTGCCGCTCTACAATCATCTGGAGATCTTTGCCTCCAATCCTAACCTGAAGGGGTTCAATCCTCAGCCGGGAGAAGAATACTATACCTACAATGTCGCTGAGTGGGAAATTCCCGGTAAGGATACAATCGTGATTGGCTTTACTCAGGAACCTGCCTCTATGTTTGCGCTGGTGGAACAAGGTTTATCGGCAGTTATTGCCAATTCACTCGTGCATGGGTTGGCGTTTTCGACAATCAACTACGACTTCCAGGGTATTGCCCAAAAAGTGCCTTCTACGCTGGATAGCGGCCTTGCCAAAAATCTGGACGTGGAGGTCAAAGAAGGGGACCTGGTCTATGATGTGGATGGCAATCCTACCGAACTAAAAGCGGGTGTTGAGGTGTATAACGCGGCGGGTGAAGTGGTTGCGTTTGATGGAACCCCGATCACAATGAAACAACTGACCGTCGAATATCAATTCCGTGATGATATGGTATGGTCAGACGGCACTCCCGTCAGCGCGGCAGATTTTGATTTGCGCTTCAAAATTGATTGCGATGAAAATTCTGGCGCGACTTCGTTCAATACCTGCCGTTCCATTCAATCCTACGAGGTTAATGACACCGGTTATACCGTCACCTATCTGCCGGGAGTTCAGGATCCGCTTTACTTCCGGGCTTTGATGGACCCGCGTCTTTCGAATGTGTATCCAGCCCATCGGGTACTGTCCGATGGACGGAAACTGGTGGATGTTCCAGCTGAAGAATGGGCAACCTTGCCTGAAATCTCCGAATTTCCAATTGGTGTTGGCCCTTATATTTTGAAGGAATGGGTCAAAGGTGAAAAGATGGTCTTTGAAGCAAATCCGTACTATTACGGTGGGGCACCCAAGACAAAGACCATTGTCATCTCTATCATCACTCCGGATAACGCTGAAGCGCAATTATTGGGCGGGCAGGTGGATATTCTGGACAGCACGACATTGAATACCATTTCCGACACGATGCGGAAAGCGGCAGATGAAGGCAAAATCAAGCTTTACACACTGCCCGGTGGAACATGGGAACACATTGATATGAACCTGTATTTGCCGTAACCCCTTTTTAGAAAGGGTCGCGGACAATCGGTGTGGCGCTGCAGGGCGCCACACCGACCCTGTAATCGAGTTCTGGGAGGGTGACCCTGCACGCCCTCCAAGAAGTCTGTTACAGGAACCTTGGAAGCAAAGGAGAACAAATATGCTTGGGTATATTGCTCGCCGTTTAGTGCAAATGGTGGGTGTGGTGTTGATTTCAGCAGTTGCTACCTATGCGTTACTAAATCTGGCGCCAGGTGGCCCGATGACCGGCTTACGTCAACAGCAACAAGGCCGCAATCGCATTACTGCGGCTGATATTGCTCGAATTCGTGCTTATTATGAATTGGATCTTTACTTACCCATCCGTTTCAGCCGATGGTTGATTGGTCAACCTCGTGGGAATATTGTAGTGGGTGGAGTTGAGTGGTTTGCCGATAAGCCGATTGGTTGCCGCCAACCCATTGAAAAAAATATCCGTAATGACAAGGGCAAGATTGAAACGAAAATTGTCGGATGTGAGGAATACGTTTACCTGAGGGATCTGGAAGGCAGAAAAGTGAGCCGCGGTATCTTGCTGGGTGATTTTGGGGCTTCCTGGAAATTACTGCGAGATCGTCCGGTCAGTGATTTGATCCTGAGCCGGCTGCCCAATACGATCGAGTTAATTGGGCTCTCTACGTTGCTTTCCTTGTTGTTGGGAATTCCATTGGGAATTTATTCGGCTGTCAAACAGTATTCACGCTTTGATTATATTTTTACCTCTCTGGCATTTCTTGGCTCTGCCATGCCAACTTTTTTCTTCGGTATCTTAATGATTCTGGTGTTTTCTATTTTGCCAAAATCAGCTGGGTTGCCTTACCTGCCGCCGGGGAGTGCATCTGCTGTCAGGGAATACGTAGTGCCTCTTATTGGAACTATTCAACCTGACACAGTTGCAGACCGAATCATGCATTTGATTTTACCGGTAATTACCTTGACCATTGTGAGTGTATCTTCATGGAGCCGCTTCATCCGTGCTAGCATGTTGGAGGTATTAAGGCAAGATTATGTCAGGACTGCCAGAGCAAAGGGTTTGAAAGAAAAACTGGTTATCTTAAAACACGCCTTAAGAAATGCATTAATACCCTTTGTCACCATTGTTGTTTTTTCAATACCATCCTTGTTTGGGGGGGCAATCATCACCGAAACAATATTTTCATGGCCCGGCATGGGGCGGTTGTACTTTTTAGCGCTGGGCGATTCGGATTTCCCGGTTGCAATGGCGATTTTGTTCATAACTGCAGTGTTGACCGTGGTTGCCACCTTAATTCGCGATCTGGTCTATACCATGATTGATCCGCGTATTCGATACAGCTAGGAGTTCAGAATGACCGCTCAAGTTGACTCCATTTCATTGACAAATGATTATCCAAACGAAGAAAGTCCCTGGAAACTGGTTTTCCGCCGATTTCGCAAACATAAACTCGCAATGATTTCGCTTGGAGTAATGCTAATTTTGTTTCTGATTACCTTATTTGCGCGCCAAATCGCGCCTTTTGAGGTGGATGAAATTACGGTGGGTAACTATTTTCTCAAACCGGGTTCAGTTCAAGAGGCAACGGGTAGAGTCCATCTCTTGGGCACTGATAATTTGGGACGCGATTTGTTTTCGCGCCTAATTTACGCCGGAAGGATATCCTTGACTGTTGCGTTATTATCCGTGCTGATATCCAGCCTCATCGGGGTAACCATTGGGGCTATTTCGGGGTACTATGGCGGTTGGGTTGATAATTTACTGATGCGGATTGTGGAGTTTTTCCTTACGATCCCTTCGCTACCCATACTATTGATTGTTTCGGCTATGTTGTTGAAAAATCAGGATGCGATACCGATACCAAAATTCTTTTTGGAATTAGCCGGAAAGTTGATGTTATTGGAAGTTCGGGAAGCGCGGCAAGCGGTCTTGATCATCCTGGTGCTAGCAGGTTTGGGGTGGTTAACTTCAGCGCAATTGATGCGGGGGATGGTGCTTTCCCTGCGCAGTCAAACATTTGTGGAGGCTGCCAAAGCTATGGGTGCAGGAGGCGGCTGGATCATTCTTCGACACATGATTCCCAATGCTATGGCTCCAATCATTGTGGATGCCTCACTGAATATGGCAAGTTATGTGGTGGCCGAGGCTGCGCTTTCGTTTTTAGGTTTTGGTATTCAAGAACCAATCCCAACATGGGGAAACATGCTTTCAGCAACTCAGGCATATATGCTGGATATGCCATGGCTGCCTTTAATCCCGGGTTTGCCGATATTTTTATGCTCTTTGGCTTTCAATTACATTGGGGATGGTTTGCGCGATGCCCTTGATCCGAGGTTGAAATTATGAATACTCAGAACGAACAACCAATATTGAGTGTACGGAATTTAAGAACCCACTTCTTTACTGAAGATGGAATTGTGAAAGCAGTGGATGGTGTGGATTTTGATCTTTTCCCGGGTGAAATTTTGGGTCTGGTTGGAGAATCGGGCTGCGGAAAGAGTGTAACTTCTCTGTCAATCCTGAGATTGGTTGGAATCCCGGGCAAGATTGTGGGGGGTGAAATCTGGTTTGAAGGTAAAAACTTGCTGGATTTGAGTGAGTCTGAAATGGTTGAAATGCGTGGAAATCGCATGTCAATGATCTTTCAACAACCGCAGACCAGTTTAAACCCGGTTTATAAAATTGGCGATCAGGTTGCTGAGGTTTTTACAATTCATAAAAACCTTCCAAAAAAAGAAGCATGGGATAAGGCTGTTGAGTTGTTGAAACTGGTGGGAATTCCAGATGCCGAAAAGAAGGCTCACGCCTTTCCGCACGAAATGTCCGGCGGCCAAGCCCAGCGGGTCATGATCGCCATGGCCCTTTGCTGCCGCCCGGAACTTTTGATCGCAGATGAACCCACCACCGCTCTTGATGTCACCATCCAGGCCCAGATCCTGGAGCTCATGAAGAGCCTGAAGCGGGAGCTGGGGATGGCCATCATGCTCATTACCCACGACCTGGGCGTGATCGCTGAGATGGCCGAGCGCGTGGTGGTGATGTACTCGGGGAAGGTAGTGGAGGAGGCGGCGGTTTACGACCTGTTCCGGCAGCCCCTGCACCCCTACACGGAGGGCCTGCTCACCTGCATCCCCCGCATCGACCGTCCCCGGGGGAGGTTGCACGTCATCGAGGGAGTGGTACCGAACCCCCTGGAGTTCCCGCCCGGGTGTCGTTTCCACCCGCGGTGCCCTTACGTCAAGGACATCTGCCGGAGCCAGGAACCGCTCCT
Organism: Anaerolineaceae bacterium; assembly: GCA_003448875.1. Classification (GTDB taxonomy): domain Bacteria; phylum Chloroflexota; class Anaerolineae; order Anaerolineales; family Anaerolineaceae; genus Bellilinea. Next base: position 311 of record DLXG01000295.1, on the reverse strand, counting down.
GGTGGCGCAGGGTTCGCGCCGCATCGCCTGCCACTTCGCGCCGTCCGAGCGGCGCCCGGCCAGGGAGGTGGCNNAGGCCCAGATCCTGGACCTCATGTTAGAACTGAGAGAACAGTTGGGTACCGCCATTATCATGATTACCCACGACCTGGCAGTGGTGGCTGAAATGGCGGACCGGGCGGTGGTCATGTACTGCGGCAAACTGGTAGAAGAAGCGCCGGTGCTGGAACTGTTTGACAACCCGCTTCACCCATATACCAGGGGATTGCTGAAATCCATCCCCCATATCAACGACAACCAGGAAAGGCTGT
>DLXG01000124.1 GCA_003448875.1 Anaerolineaceae bacterium | reverse complement strand
TGCCATCTCAAAGTTCATGATGTCGCCGGTATAGTTCTTGACGATGTGCAACACACCAGCCCCGCCATTGACGGCTTTGGTGGCTTCCAGCATTTGGTCGGGGGTGGGGGAGGTAAACACCGCACCCGGGCAGGCCGCATCCAGCATACCCAACCCGACGAAACCGCCGTGCATCGGTTCGTGACCAGATCCACCGCCGGATACGATGCCCACTTTACCCTGAATGGGTGCATCGGCGCGGACGATGTAGTTCGGGTCAAAATGCACTTTGACGAGATCCGGATGAGCGACGGCAATCCCCTCCAGCTCTTCCTTCACTACGTCTTCGGGTTTATTGATTAACTTTTTCATGCTTATTTTCCTTTCTTTTCAAAAGACTTACGTACCACTAGCCAGCGGGGCGAAAGTGGGCCTGCTTCAACTTGCAAAGCAGGCCCTGATTATGACCAGATTAATCTTTCTTGGGAGGCAGCTGAGCGGTGACCAAGGCGTCATAAAGGACGGCACCGAGGATACCACCGATGATCGGCATAATCACCGGAGCGACCAGCCAGTAAATCCCATCGAACAAGCCCTGCGTGCCGACCAGCGCACCGAAGATGCGGGGGCCGAGATCACGGGCGGGATTGATGGCGTAACCAGAGGGGCCGCCAAGGCTCAGACCGACTGCGAGCACCGTACCACCGACGAGGAACGGGCCCATGTTGAATTTGAGACCGAGATTGCGCTCGTCACCGCTGGCCAACACACCCATCAACAGCACAGCGGTGCCAAAAATTTCTGCGATGCTGGCGTTCACCAGTGAGTAAGAGCCTGCCGCCGCAGCTCCGGCCCCACCCCAGAAGGCCTGACCGAACACAGAACCCGGACCGGTGCACCACACATTGGGCATGCCAGCGGCTACCAGACCTTCCCGGTAGACCAGGTAGACACCCAGCGCGCCGAGGAAGGCACCCACGAACTGGCCGAGGATGTAGGTGGGTACTTTGGCCCATGAAAAACCGCGTTTGACTGCTAAGGCGATGGTCACGGCGGGGTTGAGGTGCGCGCCGGAAACGCCGGCCGACACATACACCGCCACGATCACCGCGAAGGCCCAGCCGATGGTGATGGTGTTCCAGTTGTAGGCGGGGGAAGCCAGACGGGGTGCAAGACCCACATTGGCAACCACACCATCACCCAACAAGATTAGCGTGAATGTTCCAATGACTTCGCCAAGGAATTCACTTAAACCTCTTGATTTCATCTTCGATCTCTCCTTTCAAAGGATTTGAAAAATTGGGAAACGACAGGAAACGAAGGTTAGATAAATGTATCTCTTTCCGGGCGACCTCCTTATATAAGGTATTTGATTGTGGAGAAAAGACCGTTAGGAACTTGCAAAAAAATACCGCTGTTTTGGTTTATCCTAAACTAGCGGTATCTTTTGCCTGAGGAAGGGAAAATACACCTGACCACTGGGCTGAAAGCTGCCAGCCCATCATCCATGAACCTGCTAACTGCCAACAATTGCGCAAAAATTCCAGAAAATTAAACATCGCCCTTAATTGTACGGCACTTGGCAAGAGGGTCAACTTTTGTGCGATTTTTGGTTCGAAATGAAACAGTTATCTTAATAAGTGTTTCAATTTGAAACATTCATGGATTTCGTCTCGCGCACGCGAAACTCTTCCGGCGATAAGTTCATCTGTTTGAAATATCGCCAGATGGTTGTGCGGCCAATACCCAGCATTTCGGACATGCGGGTGACGTTTCCCTGGCAATACTGAGCTGCCTGAAGAATTGCGCGTCTTTCCAATTCTTCCAGCGGCAAAATCTTTCCGTCCTCATTGGCCGTGGAAATATCCGTTTCGGTCATTGGCTGCAATTGAGGTAAGTGCGCCGGTGTAATCAGGCGGGCCGGGCTGGCCTGCACTGCTGCGCGGGTCAGTACCGATTCGAGTTCGCGCACATTACCGGGCCAGTGATAGGCTTTGAGAAGGCTGAGCGTTTCTCGGCTGAGGGAGAGCGGATGTCCAACCTGTTTGGACAATCGTTGGAGTATCTGTTCGATCAACAGATCTAGATCCTGTTTGCGTTCGCGCAATGGCGGCAGCACTATTTCAAATGAACTGAGGCGGTACAGTAAATCGGCGCGGAAGTCGCCCTCGCGCACCAGATGCTCCAGCGGCGCTGAACTGGAAGCGATGATGCGCACATCCACTTCAATGGGTTTGCGGCTGCCAATTTTTTGGATGATTCCCAATTCCAGAAAGTTGAGCAGTACACTTTGGGCTTCAAGGGGCAACTGGTCAATATCTTGAAAGAAGAGAGTTCCGCCGGCAGCCAGTTCAAATTTGCTGGTGATGGGTGCGCTCTCGAGGTTGCTTTTTTCGCTGCCGAGTAGTTCGGTCAACGCCAGTTCGCTGGGGACGGCGGTACAGGCAAATACCACAAATGGAGCCTGGCTACGCTGGCTGTGAAAATGAATGGCGCGTGCCAGTAAATTCTTGCCGGTACCCGGCTCGCCACGAATCAACACGCAGCCGCGCGCAGCCGCCGCACTGCGCGCCATCCGCCGCACCCGCCGGATGGAGGGCGATTCGCCGATCAGGTTTTGCAAGTCAAAGGTCGGAGAGCTGACTTGCCGCTGCACGTATTCGCGCAGGGTCTTGACCGGGCGCAGGACGGCAATTGCCATGCGCAAACCATGCCGGCCGTGGATGTATTGCAAACTGAGCAGGCAGCTAATCGGCTCGCCTGCGGCGGTCAATTGCACTTCCAGATCGGTGATGGGGATTTGCTTTTGGAGCGCATCCTGCACACTGCGCGGGAAGCGGATGTACGCATCCAGCTTCGAGCCGAGCAGGCTATCCGGCTTGACCCGCAGCAGATTGGCAGCAGTGGGGTTGGCGTGCAGGATGATTCCTTCGCCATTCCATACCACGATGCCTTCCTGAATACTGGAAAGAATAGCGTTCAGGCCGGTTAACTGGTTATTTTGTTCTTCCAGCAGCTGATCGGCTTGGCGCTGAGCCTCAATGGCCTTGGCCGCGGCCGTAACCATTCCCATAGAATGGGGGTGCAGGTGGCCGCGTAGTGTGATAATGCCCAGCGCGCCAATCAATTTTCCCGAGGTATCAAAGACAGGCGCTGCGGCACAATCGAACAGATGAAAAGGCTGGCGGAAGTGTTCAAATCCTCTGACAAAATTGGGCGTTCTTTCCAGTAAACTCAACCCGATACCGTTAGTACCAATTTCTCCCTCGGCCAGCAAGGTGCCGGGAGTGATGCCCATCCGCTCGAGGGTGGCCATGATGTTGGCGTCACCGACGGCATCCAACAGGTAGCCTACATTGTTGGCAAACAAAACTGCCGAATTGGAATTTTCAATAAATTGATAGACATCTTCCATGACCGGCCGGGCAATTGCCATCAGGTCGAAGTGGTTTACTTGAATGGAAAGCAAATGTTCGGCAGAAAGATGAGGTGGACGGTGGGGAGAATAGGGATCCACCCGCGCCCAGCAGCGTTCCCAAGAGGAAGCAATCACCGGGCGCACCTGCGGCAGTAGAATGTGGTTGGTGACAAATGCCATCCACGCCTGCTGGATATCTTCACCCGGTTGTTGATTCATTGTCATCTTCTCTCCAATACGAACCGGAATGGAAACGATTCAACCCCAATATATTCTAGCCCATTGCGTTAGGAGATTCAATCACCAATTTGACTTTCCAAAAGGATCGCCAAAATAAATGCATTTCCACCTCAAACGAGAAAGATAAGAACTCTTTGGATTGGATTTTTATTGAAGAGTAGTTGTTTAAGCAAGGATTAATTGATGCATACCTTACAGAATAGTTTATTCATTTTATTCATTTCAGTCTTGACAGAAATGACCAATGATTATAAAATAAAAAGTGTCCGCATAAGACGGACGTGGCTTTTTTATTCAAGGAGTGAAGAATCGTATGGTTTCAGACGAAACGGATAGTGGTGATAGTACCCCTCCCATATCGGGAGACCCATCCACCCTATCCCAGTTCATTGAAAATATGGGATTGCACTTTGAGGAGTACGGCATCCCGCGCATTGGTGGCAAGATTCTCGGCCTGCTGTTGATCGCCAGCCGGCCGGTCTCGCCGGAAGAGATGGCTGAATTGCTGCAAGTCAGCCGCAGCAGTATCTCCACCAATCTCCGTACCTTGATGATGGCGGGGCTGGCAGATCGGGTTTCTGTGCCCGGGGAGCGTAGTGACTATTACGTTTTCTCCGACGAGGCCTGGGAAAATTCGTTGGAGATGCGGCTGGAGAGCATTCAAACCCTGCGCGAAATGGCTGAAGAAGGCCTGCAAGGACTGGCAGAAGATCACCCGGCCCGCCAGCGAATGGATGAGATCATCGAGTGGACTGCGCTGTTGGAAAAGTCGTACGAGAAGATTTTGCAGGAATGGCAATCCCGCCGAGAGATACCAGCCTGATTTTTGACGGCGCATAATAGCCTCCTTCGACCGGCTGGTATCTCGACACCAGCCGGGGGTTTTTACCGGGATCTGATTGACAAGGAGGGTGAAGATGCGCTACCC
>DLXG01000001.1 GCA_003448875.1 Anaerolineaceae bacterium | reverse complement strand
CCATGTACAACCCATAATAGGCAGTTAGTTTAGCGATATCTGTAGCATCCAGCAAATAGGGCGCCCCAAAAGCAAATACAATCACCTTTTTATTCAAAAGCAAATCGGGGCGTTCACTCAACAGTCGCCGCAAAGCTTGCGCTTCGGGCCGGGATGGATTCTCCCCTGTCAATGCAAACACCACCCATTCTGCCTCTGCCAGATTCACGCCTAATGCAGCCAGGCCCTCAGGGTTATTCAAATAAGTATTGAGATCAAGGAACGAATAAGAAAATAGGTATCCTTGGATAATCGAACCACCCGCCGCAGGCCCATACAGGCGAATGACCGCATTTTTCAGGCTATCCACTGACAAAATCCATTGATCTCCGCAGGTGCTGCACTGGCGTGCGCTTACCACATCGGTGAAAAAGATGATTTGATCACGGCTTTCTGGGGGGCGCGGCAGGCGGATATTCAATTCTGCAGGCGAAGGACTGAGCAAGGTGGCGGCTTTGCGTGCAACTTCAAGCACCACCGATTGTGAACGCCCCACCTCGGCCAGCTGACTTGCCGGCGGCAACACCCGATCAATCCGGAATTCCCCAAACAAACGCAATTTCAGTTTTAAGATTCGTTCAACGGATTGATCCACCCGTTCGGCAAAGGCTGCATCCTCCCGGTATTTTTGAGCAAACGCATCCAAAACCCGCATGATGGTTGCAGCGCTGTCGTTGTCTGTTGGCTCGATGAAATTATTCAAATACAACAAATCATTACCTGCTAGAAAAGCGTTTCGGGCAACAGCGCGGGCATCAAAAGTCTGACCGGTGGGGTCATAAAAGCGCCGTACCGCATTGCTCCCCAAATTGTCGCTGACAATCACCCCACCCTGCTGATACCATGTGGCGGCTGGTTCAAGGGTCAATACCTGACGCATCGCTTCGGCATCGAGGCTGACAGGTGGAGTAATTTCGCGGATATTTTCCTGCAGCCCCTGATAGCGGATGTGTGAAACCATCACCCCGTCCACACGGGCTTTACTTTCGGGATCGGCCTGCATCGAAGCAAAAAACGGCGCCAGTTCAAACTGGCGTAAAGCATCAAGGGACTTGCGAACGGTTGCAACCTCCTCCTCTGGCAGGCGGTCAGAGGCACCCCGCCCGGGAAAATGCTTGGCGATGACCGCCATTTGATCACGGCTGCCCTGATGCAAACCCCTCACATACGCTTTTCCCATTTCTCCCACCCAAAACGGATCACCCCCGAACGTGCGAACGCCGAGAGTGTTTGCTGAAGTTGCCGTTACTTCTAATACATCCAGAGAAGGCCCCAAATACAGGTTAAACCCAATCGCGCGCAGTTCCCTGCCCATGACATTACCAATCGCTTCCGCCATGGCAGGATTCCAGGTGGCTCCAATGGCCATCTGGCTGGGAAGAGAGGTCATCCCGCTAAATATCTGATCGTTGGGATAGAGGTCTCCTTCCTGTGAAATGCCAATAAACAAGGGAATGTATGGTAAGGGTTGCGCTTCGGCAGTACGATCCTGAGTTTGAGAAGCATCCCAGACATGGTTCTGTAAAGCCCGAATTAACTCCGCTGCTTTGGGGACGGTATTGCCGGCTATTTCAAAATTATCATTATCCGCCCGAAGTATGACCCCCCCAACTTTGTAATCCACAATTAATTTATATATAGAGGATTCACGCCGGGCGTCTGTACCTTTAAAAGTAACCAGAAATAATTGACCAACCTTTTGTTCAGGTGTCATCTGTTCCATGATCAACCGCACCCGGCTCTCTAAATCCGTTTGCGGTTCACTGGCAGCCTGAACAATTGAATTTCGCGGGGAAGTAGAAATCGCTTGTGCCATGACAAGCGCCAGTAATACAAGGATATTCAACCATCTCTGGATTGACGGGAAAACCTTTGGTACGCTCACAGTTGATTCCGAAGTTGTTGGGCTCTAAGCGGGTCATCGGTAAAAATTCCGTCCACCCCATCCTTAAAGAGCCTCTGAATATCCGCCGCTTCATTCACCGTCCAGACATGTACCCGGCGGTTGCGTTCATGCTGCCGCTGGATATAGGCCTTTGTAGCGTCCCGCAAATAAGGATGGACAATTTGAGGGGCAAACCAGCTCCCAATAAAGGAACGCGCCAGCCAGCCAGACGCACCCTCCAATGCCAGAATAGCTACAGGGCATTCCGGCAAAAGCCGGCGGATACGCAGCAGATTGAATGGATTGAACGAAGAGAACAATACCCAATCTTCCAGCTGATATTGTTTCACCAGTTCCGCAACCTTTTCCGGCAGTTGATCGCGGGGAGTGGCGTAATTGGTCAATTCCACATTGATGTAGAGTTTTTTGCCCAATTCCTCAAAAACCTGCCGCAGAGAGGGCACCGGCTCACCCCGAAACTGCTCGGAGAAATGACTGCCGGCATCCATCTGCTGAAAATCTTGCCACTTAAACTGGCGAACCTCACCCCTAGCATTGGTGGTACGGTCAACGGTGGTGTCGTGAATGACGATAACCTCGCCGTCGGCTGAAAGTTTTGCGTCCAATTCAATAGCCTCTACGCCTTGCTGGGCAGCCAGGCGAAAGGCAGCCATCGTATTTTCCGGAGCATACGCCGATGCGCCCCGGTGAGCAAAAATAACTGGTTTTGGAAGTTCAAATAGTCGATTCATAATTCCACAAAGTAAGATTTGACTGCCCGATCAATCAATTCCTTGGACATTTCTGGTTCCATTCCAAGATAGCGGGAGATATCCAGAATCTGGTCGCATAAATCTCGCGGATGGGATGCCCGCAACTTGCGGTTTGCCTTGATGTAATATTCCTGCAGCAGATAAGCCAGACCTTGATCGTTGTAGGCTACCCCTTTTTGAGCCGCCACCCGTTTGAAAATTTCACGGTATTCTTCGTAAGTGGGATCGGTAATCTCAATTTTGTGGCGCAGGCGGCGCAAGAACGCCTCATCTACCAGCTCTTTCGGAGGCAAGTTGGTCGAAAAGATGACCAGAACATCAAAAGGCACTTCAAATTTTCTGCCGGTGTGCAGACTCATGTAGTCAATTCGGTTTTCGAGCGGGACAATCCAACGGTTAAGCAAATCGCGCGGCCGCACTTGCTGACGGCCAAAGTCATCAATCAACAAGATTCCACCATTGGCTTTGATCTGAAACGGCGCCTCGTAATACTTCAAGGTGTCATCAAAAACCAGATCCAGCCCGGCCATCGTCAATTCACCGCCGGTGACGATAAACGGCCGCCGAATTTGAACCCAGCGGGGGTCGCGCCGGACAGTTGAACGCAGCCCGCCCGTACCTTGCATGGAGGTATCTTCCTCGCCTGCCAGCTGGTGATTGACCGAATCGTACAGAGTGATTACCTGACCATCCACATAAATGGCATAGGGGATATACATTTTTTGGGCTTGAATCAGGTTACCAATGGCACGTGCAATTGTCGTCTTCCCATTCCCCGGTGGGCCGTACAGGAAAATGGACATACCCGAATTGACCGCCGGCCCTAACCGCTGATAGGTGTCCTCGGATAGAACTACATGAGAAAGCACCTGACGCATGACACGATTGGTCACCTGCAGCCTGCCGCGGCTTTGACGGCGGATTGCATCATTATACATTTCCAACGGTACCGGGGCCGGCCCGGCATATTGTGAACGTTCCAGCGCCTCTCTCGCCCTCGCTATCCCTGCCCCCGTGATTGCGTATATATAGGCACCTTCCCCAACCCCAGCCTGGGAAGAGCGTACTTCGACTAATTTTTCTCGCTTTAATGCATCCAGTATCTGACTGAGAACACCTGTAAACGGCAGGGCAATTTCCTCCGCCAGTTTAAAGCCGCTCATGTAACCTTGAAAGTAAAAAATTTTCAAGGCAAGGTCTTGAAGCCACAAGGGATTCAAGCCGGTATCCTCAATGGTATTGAGGGGCGGGGGTACAAAGGGGCCCGTGGGCACGGGGGTTGCTGCAGAAGTTGGCGGGCGAGTAGTTTTTGTCATCCTACTCCTCCAAAAAGATTTTCATAAACTTTACTTTGATTTTCGGTCAAAATACGGTTATCCGACCAACATCCAAATTATAGCACGCCCTCACTTGTTGATTCGGTCTTCATCCTTTATAATTCCCGCCATGAAAATCTCCGTGATCATTCCAGCCTATAACGAACGAAATACCATTTCCGAAATTATTCGGAGAGTTAAACAAACCGGACTCGCAGATGAAATTCTGGTTGTGGATGATGGTTCTAAAGATGGAACCCGAGAAATTTTGAGTGGTTTGGAGCAAAACGGGGAAATCCGCACCATCTTCCACGAAAAGAATATGGGAAAAGGGGCGGCTGTGAGAACTGGCATTCAAAATGCCACCGGGGACATCATCATTATTCAGGATGCCGATCTGGAATACGACCCGCGTGAATACCCCAATCTCTTACAGCCAATCCGCGAGGGTAAAGCGGATGTGGTGTACGGTTCACGTTTTTTAGGTGCTGCCCGGCGTCCGATTTTGTTTTGGAACATGGTCGCCAACAAACTGCTGACCATGATTACCAATATCCTTTACAACAATATCCTCAGCGATATGGAAACCGGTTACAAGGTTTTCAAGCGGGATGTGATTAAGGACATCCCCTTACATGCCCGCCGGTTTGAGTTTGAACCGGAATTTACCGCAAAAATCCTCAAGCGCAAAATCCGCATCTATGAAGTTCCGATTGCCTTCAATCCGCGTGATTATTCAGAAGGCAAGAAAATCAAACTCTGGGACGCCTTCGAAGCATTGTGGGCGCTGATTAAGTATCGCTTCGTAGATTGATCAACTGTAATCGAAAATTATTCAACCCCGGCAGGCTTGAGATCTACAACATTTAACTGTAAAGTCTCTCGCCCGTTATAGTTGTTCAACTCAAAGCGGTAGAGAATATCTACCTCTTTTGGCAGGCCGTTCTCCATCCAATGCCCCTGCCGGAAGGCAACCGCATCGTAGGTTATCCAGCCATCGGTTACCAGAAATTTGAGGTGTTTCCCATCGGCTCCAATTGCCCGCGGGTTTATGACGCGAACGTTACGTGAAACAAAATACACATCCGGATTATCCATACCGGTTGGTTCCAACAGGCTGAGATACTTCAAAAATTCCGGATGCAATTCGCGAAGCGGCAGCTCCACATCCGCCCGCAGCACCGGGCGCAAGTCCAGATCCCCCAATTGATCCATGGCAATTTTACCAAGGCGCTGCTTAAGTTCGGCTAAGCGGTCTCTGTGGATGGTAAATCCCGCCGCCAGGGCATGCCCTCCATGATGCACCATCAAATCAGCGCAGGCGTCTAATGCCTTTGTGATATGAAAGGCAGGAATACTCCGGCAGGATGCACGCACAAATTCTCCATTGACGTGACCAACCACTGCCGGGCGGTAGTAACTCTCGGCCAGTTTACCGGCCACCAGACCGACCACACCGGGATTGAAACTTTCATCAAAGGCAAACAGAATTTCCTCAAACCCTTCTAACTGGATGAGTTCTTCGGCTTTCTTCTGCATTTCAGAAGTGATTTTCTGCCTCTCGCGATTCTGGTCATCCAGGCGCTGCACGAGCAAGCCAATTTGCTGAACATCTTGTTCCAACAGCAACCGATATGCAGCCAAAGCCGATTCCAACCGTCCGGCAGCGTTCAAGCGCGGTGCTATTCCAAACCCAATATCGGCTGTATTGAGGGTCGAAAGATGTAATCTGGCAGCCTGAGCCAGAGACCGTAAACCAATCCGCCAGCCACGCCTTAATTCCTTCAATCCAGCCCGCACCAGCATACGGTTTTCACCGGTGAGCGGCACCACATCCGCAACGGTACCTAAGGCTACCAGATCCAATCCAAACCCCTCACGGGGTAATTCTTGCCGGCGTCGTTGAAGTAAAGCCTGCACAATTTTATAGGCTACTCCCACACCTGCCAGATTTTTCTCAGGGTACTCATCCCCCTTTTGTTTGGGGCATAAAACAAACTGCGCCGGAGGTATTTCTTCGAACGGATGGTGATGGTCGCTAATGATCAAATCCAGCCCAATCTGACGGGCATGTTCTGCCTCGCGCAGCGAGCGGATGCCGCAATCCACTGTCAACACCAGTCGAATACCCTGCTCTTTTAAGTAATTCAGCGCTTCAATGTTCACGCCGTAACCTTCATCAAAACGGTTGGGGATATAGGCGGTTACATCCCCGCCCAACAGTTGAATGGTTTCAACCAGTAATGCCGTCGCGCTGACTCCATCCACATCATAATCCCCATAAATGGCAATCGGCTGTTGATGATCAATTGCATGCAGCAACCGGTCCACAACTTCCTGCATGTTTAACAGCAAATTGGGATCGTGAAAATCATCTCCGGGGTTGAGAAAGGCAATTGCCTGTTCAGTACTTGTAATTCCGCGGTTGTATAATACTTGGCGAAAAAACGGAGGGTAATAACTTAAGGCCTGTTCAACCTCGCTGGGGACTTTCTCCGCCAGTTTCCAGTGCTTCGATGCAACTTTTTGCATAATCAAGCATTCCCCTCTTCTGAATAGATATACTTACGCGGCAACCGATCTGCCATCCCGCAGACTACTTCATAATTAACCGTTCCCCATTCCTTTGCCACATCTTCAGCCGTGCGGTGTAAATCCCCTTGTTTTCCAATTAATACGACCTCGTCACCCGCCTGAACCCCCTCAATTCCATTCAATGAAATCATACACTGATCCATGCAAACCGAGCCTACCACGGAAGTTTCCTTCCCGTGAAGCAAAACCTTGTTGCCCAACACCCGGCGAAAACCATCTGCGTAACCGATAGCGATGGTTGCAATTTTCTCTTTTTGGGTCGTGCGGTAACGATAGTTGTAACCTACCCCTTGCCCTTCATCCAGTTCACGCACACTCGTAACCTGCGTTTTAAGGGCTAAGGCCGGTTTGAAGGTGTCCGGTAATCTGGTTTCGGGAGAGGGATGCAAACCGTACAACGCAATTCCACAACGCACCATGTCATAGGCCGCCTGCGGATAATTGAAAACCGCCGCTGAATTGGAGGCATGAACAAGTTGCGGCTTCATCCCAGCAGCATTCAGGCTACTAAGGGCGCTCTCAAACTCCCGAATTTGCCGGTCGGTGGTATCCACATCTGGTTCATCAGCACGGGCAAAGTGGGTAAAAATACCTTCAATCTCGATGCCGGGCAAACCGGAAACCCAACGTACAAACTCCACGGTTTCTTGCGGAGAAATTCCCAAGCGGTTCATGCCGGTATTTATCTTGATGTGCACCTTCACCTTCATGCCGCGGGCATGAGTCAATGATGAATATTGCAGGGCTGTTTGGGAATCAAACAGAGTGAGTCGAATGTTTTCCTTCGCCGCTTCAACGGCATACTCCGGCGGTGTGTATCCCAGCACCAACAGCGGAGCCATGATCCAGTGACGGCGCAATTGAGCGGCTTCTTCAAAACGGGCTACCGCCAGCCACTCTCCCCCCGCCTTGATTACCGCATGTGAAACTTCAATTAAACCGTGCCCATAGGCATTGGCTTTGACGACCGCAGCCACTTTTGTCCGGCTGATGCGGCATAACTCACGATAATTATTTTGAATTGCGCTCAGGTCAATTTCCAGCCAGGTTGTCAGTGGGGGATGATTCATGCGCCCAAGTATAAAACGGCCTTTGTTTTCCTGCAAGCCGCGCGAGGTTTGCCAAATGACAGATTCAGGCTATAATCCGTTGAACTTTACAAAAACCCTTCGCTGAAGCTGACGGCATGACAAACTTCAACTTTCACTTTGAACTGGTCAGAAAAAACAATAATGCCCGCGCCGGGGTTTTCCACACCCCCCATGGGCAAATACCCACGCCGGTTTTTGCGCCGGTAGGCACTCAGGCAACCGTAAAAGCGGC
>DLXG01000027.1 GCA_003448875.1 Anaerolineaceae bacterium | reverse complement strand
AGCAGTTGGGGGGCAGAACGCACCAGCGGGCTCATCAGGCGGCGATAAGCGGCCGCATCACTGCCAAGACCGGCAGCAGTTTCATCCACAGACTGGCTGATGGTAATGGCGCTGCCGTCATCCAGCGGGTGGGCTACCGAAAAGGGGGCGTAAACCCAGCGCAAACCGTAGTCACGGAGCGGCAGTTGCGAAAGAAAGGGCGAGTTGACCGCCAGCGCGTGGACGGTGGCACACGGGTCGTGGATAAAGCCGGGCAGGGTCAGTTCGCTGCTTCGCAAGCCGCCGCCGGGCTGATGGGCGGCTTCGATAACCAGTACTTTCAGTCCGTTTTGCGCCAGATGAACGGCAGCAGCCAGCCCGTTTGGGCCGCTGCCGACAATCACCGCGTCCCACTGACTTTTAGAGGAAGAGGAAAGCATACGGGTAAGGTTTATTGGGCCTGAGGGGCTTCCTCTGGCTGCCACTGTACCACCTGCACCCCGGCCTGTTGCAGGAACTGGAGGGCGATGGGGTCAATCCGGTAGGGTTCGCGGTAGACCAGCCGCGCTATGCGCGCGTTGATCAGCATTTTGGTGCAATTGAGGCAGGGAAAATGGGTTACATAACAGACCGAATCGCGGGTGGCCAGACCGAAAACGGCGGCCTGAATGATGGCGTTGACCTCGGCATGGACGGTGCGGACGCAGTGGCCGTCCACCATCAGATGGCCGACATCGTCGCAATGCTCCAGCCCGGCCGGTGAGCCGTTGTAACCGGTGGAGATGATGTGTTTTTCACGCACCAGCACCGCACCGACCTGAGCGCGGTCACAGGTGCTGCGCAGGGCCACATCTTCGGCAATTTTCATAAAGTAGGAGTCCCACGATGGGCGCGGCATAGCCTTATTGTAGAGAAGATGGGTGGATATGTCAAATGGTACTGGCGGGAGGATGGTTAATGAGCCATGAGGTTAGAAGACTGGATTTGAGGATTATTCTAATCCTGTTACGCCATTCATCTTAGCTGCTCAACGTGAGTTCAGGTAAAGAAATCTGTGGAGAGAGTATCCTTTATGAACAGTTTTTCTGTTATACTGTATATCAGAAAATCGGTTGTGATGTGGAGGTTTATAATGAACACATATCGAATTCAAGTGGCTAAACGCGGGGTAATTACCCTGCCTGTAAAAGTGCGCGAAAAAACCGGAATTCAGGATGGGGAAGTATTGACCCTGATTGATTTGAACGGCATTCTCGTTCTAATACCAAAAGACCTTCAAATTGATTATGTGGCAGATAGACTGGCAGCCAAGTGGCGCGAAAAAGGAGAAAGTCTTGAAAGTATGCTGAACGCGCTTCGAGAAGTCCGTGAAGAATATCGTACCAATGAATAGGGTCTTCTTGGATACCAGTGTAATCTTTGCTGCTGTTCTTTCTCCAAACGGCGGAGCAAGAACAATACTTCGTTTGGGTGAGGCTGGATACCTTCAATTTTTAATTGGCCCCAGTGTTTTGAAAGAATGTGAAACGGTTATCCGCAGGAAGGTTCCGCAAACTTTACCAGAACTGGCATTATTGTTGAATATTGCTGGAATCCAAGTAACCTCTGCGGCTGGTGAGGAAGCAATGAAATTTGCCGGAAAATGGATTGAATACCCTGCGGACAGGTTGATTATGGCGGAGGCAATTGAATCCAGACCAGATTGGTTCGTAACGCACGATCATAAACATTTTCTCAATCTTCCTGATGGACTTTTTACCTTTAGGATAGGAACCCCGGGCGATTTTTTGCAGTGGCTGAGGAGTGATTTCCTGTCAAGGCGTTATTAGAAGTTTGTGAGAAGGGTTATAATCTCAAGCATGTCTGGAAAACAACAATCTTACGGTTCGCTAACGGTTTTACTCACCCTGGGGTTGTTTCTATGGGTGCTGTTGATGTACACCTTTTTGCATGAGGGTGGTCATGCGCTGGTGGCATGGCTTTCGGGCGGGAGCGTGCAGGTATTTGATATTAACTTCTTCAATCTGGGCGCGCACGTGCGTACCAGCGCATCGCTCAACCGCACTGGCGAGATTTTCAACAGTATTGCCGGCATGGGACTGCCGCTGCTGGTCTGGCTGGTATTTTTGCTTTTAGCCCCGCGGCGGGCAAGTCCGCTGGTGGAAACGCTGAAGTTGATTTCCTCAGCCGGGGTGCTCGGCTCGCTGATTCCCTGGGTGATCATCCCGTTGATTTATGCCAGCGGCGGTGGGCCTGTCAGTGATGATGCGGCGCGATTTCTGGCATTTTCCGGGCTCAAACCCGAGTGGGTGGCAGCATTTTTCGCAGTGCTGATCTTTGCTCTATACCGTCTCGCGCGGGCGCGTATTGGCAATTGGGGTGCATTGCGCGAGTTGATTTTGGGCAGCCTCGGCGAAGATACACTGGGTTGGGCGCAAAACCGCCGCACCTATCTGACCCTGCTGGTCAGCGCCGGGCTGGTGTTGAGCTTGACCGTGCTGATCAACGCGGTTGGTGGCGGGGCAGGGCGGGGTGTGCAGCCGCTGCCGGAGGGGTATCAGTTCATCCGGCGGGTGGAACTGAGCGGGGGGGATAAGCAGGGTGAAGTGATTGCTGTGTTTACGCGCTGGCTGGGCAGCGGTGGGATTCTGCTGGATTTAAGTGAAGTCAAGAGCGAATTGCTGGATGTACGCCTCGAAGGTGACAACGGCTTTGAAGACACCCTGCTGCATGGTGAGGAGTTTACTTCCGAGCAGGGCCGGGTGGAATACACCCGAGACCTGCCACCGGGTGAGTACCGGATTTTCCTGACCACACGAGCTGCCAGCGGAGTTTTGACGGTCTATTTGCGCGGGCGCTGAGGCGGTGTTAACGCGGTGGGTTGATTTGCCAGAGCAGCAGCCGGCCGGTCGAATCAAGCGAGGCCAGCCAGCGGCCGTCCGGTGAAAAGCGCACGCTAACGACGCTTTCGGTGTGGCCGGTGAGCGTTTCCACTACGTTCATATCGCTGGTGGTGTACACATCCACCCGGTCAGCCACGCCGACGGCCAGCAGCTGGTCATCCCACGAAAATTCGAGCGCGTACGGCATGGCGACTTGCGGCAGGCGCAACAGTTCCTGACCGAGGACGGCATCCCAGATAAAGAGAATTGGAGCGTATTCATCATTTACAGTGCCGCCAGCGGCACTGACCAGCAGGGTGTCACCGCGAGAGCGGGCAAAGGCGGTGACAAAGTCCTCGTGGTCGAGGGATGGGTAGAGGGTCTCGCTGGGGATGTCTTGCAATTGGATGCGGGCGCGCGCCGACCAGGCCAGATCAAGGATGTTTTCGGCGATACGCACATCATAGACCGGGGCAGCGGTTTGGAAGCCACGCACGGTTTTGCGCAGAGCCAGCGATTGCGGGTCATAGAGATGGGCAGCCCATTCCTCATTAGAGCCGATCACCAGCAGCAAGCCATCCGGTGAGAAGTGAACCGGGCCGATCAAAAAGTCGGTGGTGAGGGTGCGCTGGGCGGTGTTGGTGATGTCCGTGAAACGCAGGGTTTGCTGGTCGAGCAGGGAGACGATGGTGCGCCCGTCGGCGGAGAAGTCGAGCAGGCTGCCGGCGGCGGGGTCGTTGAAGGTGAAGAGGGGCTGCAGGGCGGGCACAGCCAGCAGGATGACTTCCTGATTACCCAGCAGGCCGAGCGTTTGGCTGTCGCTTGACCAGATCAGCCGTTGCGCAGCGGGCAGGCTGGTTTCAGCGGCCTGTTGAAAGAGGGAAGCCGGGGTGGGGGAAGGGACGGGCGTCTCGGTCGGCGGCGGAGCGGGTGTGAGGGTGACGGTCGGGGTGGGTGTCAGCGTCGGCGGCTGCTTAAGGGTGGGCAGGCAGGCGCTGAGCAGGACGAGGAGGGTAATAAGGAGGGGAAGAAGGGGACGGGGCATAGGGGAAAATTCCTGATGTTTTGAATATAGCACAGTATAATTGGTTTTGGTAGGTATCATGAAATTAGTCATTCAAATTCCCTGTTATAACGAAGCAGCGGTATTACCAGAGACACTTCACCAATTGCCTCGTGAAATCGAAGGTGTTGATGAGGTGGAAATTTTGGTGATTGATGACGGCAGCAGTGATCATACGGCTGAGGTGGCGCACAAATTAGGTCGTGTGCATGTTTTATCTCTACCGTTTCATGTCGGGTTAGCCGGTGCGTTCTATGCAGGTATTGATCAAGCATTGAAAATGGGGGCTGATATTATTGTCAACACCGATGCCGACAATCAATATGTAGCTGAGGATATTGCAAAATTAATCAAACCTATTTTACAGGGAGAGGCTGAAATTGTGGTGGGTGATCGCGGCGTGGCTACCCTGCCAACATTCTCCCCTCTAAAACGAAAGTTACAGGTTTTGGGAAGCCGGGTTGTTTCAACGGCAGCGGGTTTGAAAATCCCTGATGCAACCAGTGGATTTCGGGCGTTGAGCCGCGAAGCCGCCTTAAGAACGCTGGTGTTGAGTGATTATTCCTATACATTGGAAACTCTCATTCAAGCGGGAAACAAAGGGATGCGGGTGGTATCCGTGCCGGTACGAACCAATCCTCCCCGCCGACCATCTCGTTTGATGAAAGGGATTGGCGATTACCTGAATCATTCGACGGCAACCATTTTGCGATCCTACACCATGTACCGTCCGTTGAGGGTTTTTTTGTCCGCCGGGTTGGTACTGATTATTCCCGGATTGATATTGGTTTTGCGTTTTCTACTTTTCTTTATTCGTGGCGAAGGCGGCGGGCATATTCAATCTCTCATTCTGGCGGCGGTTTTGTTGATTGTGGGTTTTCAGACCGGCTTAATCGGTTTGGTGGCTGATTTGATCAGTAAAAACCGGCGGATTTTGGAAGAAATTTTGTACCGGATCAAAAAGATGGAGGAATGAAACGCAAGGATGCGAATCGCAGTGGTCGGGCCGGTTTACGAATAAAGGCTTTGTCTATTTCGGTTTAGCAACTATTACTATTGAATTACCCTTTGAGTGAATGGATTTGCTATCAAGATAGCCAAGAAGATTTGATGGAAAATGAAATAATACAGCAAATACTCTTCGCAGAAAGGCATCCCTTATAAACAAGTAGTTTAACTCATAGGCTAACTCACCTTTCCAGCTGTAGCTATATCCAACTTCAATTGGGTGGAAGTATGTTTGTCTAAGCTTATCCAAAATATCTTCTAAAGTGTATTCTTCCCTCACATGATCTTCCATGACAATTGGCTTAAAAAACGGGATAATACGAGAGCACAAATGTCTATTTAGAGGTAAGTGAAGAATCAATAAACCATTTTTTTGAATAGCGTTGCGCAATTTTTGCAGAGCCATTACATCTTCATAGATGTGCTCAAGAACATCAGCGCTTATTATGATGTCATAACAATCTCGATCATAGATATCCTCAATTGATTTTTTTTCAAATTCAAGATTCGTTAAGCCTAGATAGTTAGATAATTTTACATTTTTCTCTATTACTTCCGTATTTGCATCAATGCCTTTGATTTTCCAATT
>DLXG01000108.1:3475-4043 GCA_003448875.1 Anaerolineaceae bacterium | reverse complement strand
TATGCGGTTATCTTTGGAGTGATGATTTTTTACCTGGCCAGTTTGATCATCCGCTGGCGTAATTTGAAACAGGATGAAGCCCTGCTGAATGAATTGGATCAAAAAGAAGGGGCTGGGAAGGAATAAACCCGTCAGAGGTGCGCAACACGGGCGCACCTCTGACATTTAAGGGGGAGAAAAGATGAAGAACCGCCCGGTTAAGCCTCGACTTGCTCAGGCACCTGAGGCAGCCGCTCGCGGATGGATTGAATGGCTTCTTCTGGTAACTGATAGTCCTCCAGCCTCCCATGATTGTAGGCATCATAAGCCGTCAGGTCGAAATTGCCGTGCCCGGAGAGGTTGAAGAGAATCACCCGCTTTTCACCCTGCTGTTTGGCAAGCAACGCCTCATCAATGGCGGCGCGGATGGCATGAGCCGACTCGGGGGCTGGTACAATTCCTTCGTGGCGGGCAAACATCACCGCAGCCTCAAACGTAGCGCGCTGCGGTACGGCCACTGCTTCGATCAAACCGGCATCATACAGCGCGCAGATGGAAGGCGCCATGCCGTGATAGCGCAGGCCGCCGG
>DLXG01000108.1:0-3163 GCA_003448875.1 Anaerolineaceae bacterium | reverse complement strand
GCCGTGATAGCGCAGGCCGCCGGCATGAATGGATGGCGGAATGAAGGAATGACCAAGCGTGAACATCTTGACGATGGGCGCCATCTGGGCAGTATCGCCGTAGTCAAAGGCGTAGATACCGCGCGTCAGCGAGGGGGCAGCGGTGGGTTCAACCGCCAGCAAACGGGTGCGCTGGCCGTTGCGCAGGTTTTCCCGCAGGAAGGGATAGGCAATTCCGCCAAAGTTAGAACCACCGCCGACGCAGCCGATCACCACATCCGGATACTCGCCAGCCAGATCCATCTGTTTCAGGGCTTCTTCGCCGATCACGGTCTGGTGCAGCAGAACGTGATTCAAGACCGAGCCGAGCGAGTATTTCTTTGTGCCGTTGGAAGTGGCCGCAACCTCAACCGCTTCAGAAATGGCAATCCCCAATGAACCGGGACTGTCGGGGTCTTTTTCCAAAATGGCGCGTCCGGCATGGGTGAGATTGGTGGGGGAAGCAAAGACCTTTGCGCCAAAGGTTTCCATCAGGAAGCGCCGGTAGGGTTTTTGATTGTAGGAAACCTTGACCATGTAGACTTCCAGTTCCATATCAAAGAAGGCACATGCCATTGAGAGCGCAGAACCCCACTGACCGGCTCCGGTTTCGGTAGTAAGGGCTTTGGTGCCGGCGGCTTTGTTATAAAAAGCCTGCGCCAGGGCTGTGTTGGATTTATGGCTGCCGGAGGGTGACGCGCCTTCGTACTTGTAGTAAATGTGAGCCGGTGTGCCCAGCGCCTTTTCAAGGCGGCGGGCGCGGATCAGCGGCGTGGGCCGGTAGAGTTTATAGGCTTCGCGCACTTCTTCGGGAATCTCGATATAGCGCTCACTGCTGACTTCCTGCATGATCAGTTCCATCGGGAAAAGCGCGCTGAGGAAGTCCGGCGTGACCGGTTCTTTGGTGACCGGATGAAGCACCGGCGGCATGCTGACCGGGCTATCGGCCAGCACGTTGTACCAGTAACGCGGCAGGTCACTTTCATTGAGCAGGAAACGGGTTGATTCAGACATGGTATACCTCCTTTTATGGTTGGAATTGATTGACAAAGTTGATTAGCAGAATGCGCCAGAGGCAGGATTTCTCTGTCCGCTTTCCGGCTGCAGAGCCAGCCCAAGGGTTAACCCCATTGTCGTTAGCACTTCCTCCAGTGTCTGGCGGGCAATCTGGCGGGCGCGGTTGCTGCCGTGAAAGAGAATTTCCCGCAAATAGGCTGGCTGGGCGATGAATTTTGCGCGCCGCTCGCGGAGGGGTTTGAGACTCTGGTTGAGTTTTCTGGCAAGATATTGCTTGATTTCTACGTCGCCGACTTTTCCCTGCTGATAGCGGGTTTTGTATTCCTCGATTTGTTCGCGGTCCGGGTCAAACTGTTCCAGATAGATAAACAGGGGATTGCCCTCCACTTTGCCGGGATCGGTGGGATGGATGCGGTTTGGATCGGTGAACATGCTCATCACCTTGCGAGTAGTTTCTTCCTCTGTGTCACGCAAGAAGATGGCATTACCATAAGAAGTGTGCATGGTGCGATTATCAATGCCCGGCAGGCGCGGCATGGTGGAAAGCAGGGCTTGTGGTTCGGGGAATAACTCGCCATACAGGCTGTTAAAGCGGCGGGCAATCTCGCGGCTGAGCTCGATATGGGGGAGTTGGTCTTCACCGACCGGTACCAGTGAGGCTTTGTAGAGCAGAATATCGGCTGCCTGTAAAACGGGATAGGTCAACAGTCCCAGCGAGGGCTGAAGGCCCAGTTGTTTGACCTGTTCTTTGTAAGTGGGTACACGGTGCAGGCGAGACTCCGTGACCAGCATACTGAGCAATATAGCCAGCTGGCTGTGTTCCGGCACAGCGGACTGCAACACCAGCGTGCTGCGTTCGGGGTCAATACCAGCCGCCAGCCAGTCGGCAATGACCTCCAGTGTGTTGGTGCGTATGCTGGCGGGGTTCTGATAATCGGTGGTCAGCACATGCAAATCGGCTATCAGAAAGAAACATTCATGGCTGTCTTGCAGACTGACCCAGTTTTGAAGGGTGCCCACCAGATGTCCCAGATGGCGCGGGCCGGTTGGGCGGTGCCCGGTGAGAATGCGATGGGTTTTCAAGGTCATTGGTTCAACCTCCTTTTGAGGACTTAAAAAAACGGACCTGTTGTTCGTGGGGACGAACAACAGGTCCGTGGTGCCACCCCAGTTAGGCTGCCGGTAAAAAAATTCCCCGGTGATGCACACAGGGGAAAGAAGCCAGCCTCACTCGTTGCGGGTACGGCCGATCTGGCGATACCCTTTGCCCTGATAACGGTGGCAACTCCGGCTCAGACTACTTGGGAACTCCCGTTCGCCCTGCAACTCCGAGGTCCATTCGTCGCCGCTGTACGGGCAGGCTCTCACCTTTTCCTGCTCTCTGTACCGCCGCTTCGGCGATTACTCGTCCTCTTCAACGTCTTTTTGGATGTGTTTTGGAAGATTATAATGATTTTATCCGGTTTGTCAAGCATGAATTTGGGGGTTATAATTTGATAAATCAAAGAAGCAATGAGAGGAGGAGTTTACCTTGACGTTCCCAAATCCCTTTTACCGTTGGCGTCCGCATCCCTGGCACGGGTTGGAAATTGGCCCAAATCCTCCCCAACTGGTTCATGCTTATATCGAAATAACCCCATTTGATCTGGTTAAGTACGAGGTTGATAAAACAACCGGCTATCTCAAAGTAGACAGACCCCAGCGCAGTTCATCTCAGCCGCCCACGCTTTATGGGTTTATCCCGCGCACGTACTGTGGCAAACGGGTTGGCGATCTCACCCCCATAGCCGCACGCGGTGACGGCGACCCGTTGGATATCTGCGTCATCAGCGAACGACCCATTACGAAATCAGAGGTTATTCTGACCGTGAGGGTGGTGGGCGGTTTGCTGATGATTGATAACAACGAAGCCGACGATAAGATTATCGCCGTGCTCCACAATGATAAGTTCTGGGAGAATGCCCACGATGTTAACGACCTGCCGGACGTGCTGGTAGAGCGGCTGCGGCATTATTTCAGCACCTATAAACTGGTTCCCGGCAAGGAAAGCCAGACCTACATTCATTCTGTTTATAATGCCGAACACGCCATGAAGGTCATTCAGGCGGCCATAGCGGACTATGACGAG
>DLXG01000142.1 GCA_003448875.1 Anaerolineaceae bacterium | reverse complement strand
TAATATGCCGTTACTGGTCCGGCTGGCTAGGGGTTCGAAAACCGGCGGTTCCACCGAGGGCGTAGCCGTAGGCAATGCAGCCGCCACCGCCGCGCTTTGCGGTGCAGCCACCTGACCTTTCAGGTAAAAGTTGCTCATCACCCAAACGACCATCAGCACCAGCACTAACGATGCCAGGCTGCTGCCTATCCGCATGGCAATTTCGCCAAGCCCCATTTCCACCACGGTTTGCCATAAATCCCCAATACCGCGCGTTTTGTGGGTGGTACTGAGCGGATCGTTCTGTTCGGTTGAGTCAAGATCGGCACGGAACGGATCGTTCGGTGGCGATGTTTCAGTCATGAATCAGGTTCCTTCTGTGGAGAATATAACATAATTGAGAAGGATGGTCAAGCAACGCTTAACCTACGCACATTCTACGCAGCGAGTCTTCATGGCTGTTTTTTGCGGTGGTCTCCAAAGGGAATCAACATCAGAAAACCGATGGCAATAATCACCTGACCGATTTCCACCCCACGCGCCTGCCATGGCCCAAAATACGGCACCCCCGGCAGGGGATGACTGCCTGCCCCAAACACATCCGCCATACCGGCAAACACGGCAATCACATAACCGGTTGCCACCATGCGCAGTCCAATATCCGCCAGAATGCTGGGCTGACGCTTCTTCCAGAGCGACATCAGGCTGATGTAACCGCCAATACATATAAAGGCCAACCCCACCAGAAACACCGCAATCTGCACAAAACCGATCACGGGGCTGCGGTCCAAACCGAACAGGCTGGGTCGCGCGCCGAGCAAAAAGATCACAAATCCCAGCAAGGTAAGCGCCAGACCGATGCGCACCCGCCGCAGGGAAAAGATCTGGTTGGGGCGGCTTTCAACGGGTTGAGCGGCTGTTTTAGGTGAGGATGAAGGTTCTGTGGAAGTCATGCAGGCAGGGTCTGTTCCAGAATTCTTGTCCAATTGGTGCAGGCAATCACCTGCAAGTCCTGTTCATAAAAACCGCGCTCCGTTAGTAAATCGGCCAGTTTGGGAAGGTCAGCAATCGTATCCATCTCCAGCGGCACAGCCGGGTAGCCAAAACCGCCGTCGAAGTCGGTACCAATTCCTACATGGCGCACACTGCCGGTGACCTGACAGATGTGATCCACATGATCGGCCAGATGCCGCAGAGTCACCCATTCACGCGGTTCATCGTTTTTCCATCCGCTGCGCAAAAAACGGTTGAACGGTACCACCCCTATCACCCCGTCCCGTTCCGCCAGCCGGCGGATCACGCGGTCGGACAAATGACGCGGACGGCCAGAATCTTCTTTCAACAGCGCAGTCGCATTGCAATGGCTGGCGATGACCGTGCCTTCGTATCTTTCAAGAGCCTGTAAAGCGGATTTTTCGGTCATGTGGGCAATATCCAGAGTATAGCCGATTTCCGCCATTTGCTCCAACAGGCGCAGGCCTTCAGGGGTAAAACCATCCCCTTCGTACATGCCGCCGCAGTAGCGTGTGCCCGCCCACACCGGCCCGATGAAACGCAGGCCTTCCTGCCACCATTCCTCCAGCTCACGCGCATCGCGCACCCCTTCGGCTCCCTCCATGCTTACAACCAGCCCAACCGGCTGAGTTTGCTGAGGAAATTGGGGCGGTTCGGCCTGCCAGCGCTGCAAGTGAGCCTGCAATTCGCGGCGGGGGCGAATCAGACAAAACTGATCCGGCGAGCGGTCACACAGGTTCAGGTAGTAATCGAACTGAGCCCGCGTCAACCGATAGGCTTCTTCGTACGTCGCAAAGTCCAGTTTTTCCCACGCCCCTGTTTTATAGCGGCGCGGCATGACGAACAGCGTGGCAAAAATCAACGCGATTCTCCCCCGCTGATATTCCTCCCAACCGCACAAGGCCTCGCCGTTGACCTGAACGGTGAGTGTTCCTGCCTCGCGCCGGCGCGTTTCGTAAGCCGAGAGACGAATATCCCGGCCAAAAGTCAGCGCATTGTAGGCAATATCCTGATGAGCATCAATCCAGATGAGCGGTTTCATATCAAGGGGGGGAGTGAAAGAGACGCCGCTGGAGGGCGTCTCTATAATCTTACACCTGTTTTTTGGATTTTACCTCATCGCTTATTCAGCCGACTCGGCAGAAGGCTGATCGCCTTCCTCTTCGCTTTCATCTTCTTCAAGCACCTCTTCGAGGGCCATCCAGTCCAGATCGGCATACGCCATCGACTCAACCCGCCGCAGGCTCAGCCCGATCCGGTGATTTTCGGCATCCACCTTAATCACCCGCAGGGTGACCACATCACCTTCCTTAAGAACTTCTTTGGGATGCTCAATCCGCTTTTCGCTGATTTCGGAAATATGGATCAAACCTTCCACATCCTCATCAATGCGGGCGAATGCGCCAAACTTGGTCAGCCGGGTGATCGTCCCTTCAATCAACTGCCCCACCTGATAGCGGGAGGCTTTTTGCAGCCACGGGTCTTCCTGCAATTGACGGATGGAAAGGCCGATGCGCTTTTTCTCGCGGTCAATCGAAATAATCTTAACTTTGACTTCCTGCCCGACCTTAAGTACCTCAGAGGGATGTTGAATGCGATCCCACGAGATTTCGGAGAGATGTACCAGCCCATCGGCGCCGCTGATGTTGACAAACGCGCCAAAATCGGCCAGACTGGTCACCTTGCCGGTACGCACTTCGCCTTCCTGCAAACTGTCAATCACCCGTTCTTTGATTGTTTCACGGGTCTCGGTATTGGCTGCCCGTTCCGAAAGAATCAAGCGCCGTCGTTCGCGGTCAACCTCGATCACACAAACATCAATTTCCTCGCCGATCATCTTGCTCCAGCGCTGTTCGGGGGTCTCCCCGCTGCTTTCCGCCCGGCGTGAAAGGCTGACTTGCGAAGCGGGTACAAACCCGCGCAGACCGCCGACCGGCACAATCAACCCGCCTTTGTTGTAACCAATGATCTTGCTGTGATAGGTCTCTTTGGAGGCAAGCAGTTGTTCGGCTTCTTTCCAGCTGGCCTCTTCGCGGGCACGAACATAAGAAAGCACCACATTGCCGCTGGCATCTTCGGGGTTGATCACATACACCGGGATTTCCATCCCGACTCTCAGTTGTTCCAGTTCCTCGCGCGGGATGGCCTCATATTCCTTCCCGCTGATGATACCTTCGGACTTCGTACCCACGCTCACCAAAATTTGACCGGGGGCGATACTGGCAATCATGCCAGTGCGGATTTCCCCTTGTTGCGGGAAGTCAATCATTGCGCCTTCCTGCTCTAAAAGGGAAGCCATGTTGTTATTTTCTGTCTGATGGTTCTCGGGCTGGGTTTCCTGCTCGAGCGGTGCGTGGTTTTGGTCCATACGATCCAATACTCCAATGAAAAAAGTTAGTGCCCATTATAAAGGCGATTAAGCATCTTGACAACCCCGCATCAATGCCGCCGGCGTTTCTTTTTGCGGGCGGCACGCGAGGCTTCGTTGCTGCGTTCTACCGCCGCGGTGGGGACGCCTTCGGCTTTGGCTGTCGTATCGCTTGCTCCCCGTTCCCGTTCCACCTGCACGGTAGCACTTCGGCTGGGCTGGTAGGTGAACATACGTGCTACCACGCCCGCGCGAATATCTTTAAGCAGTTGTGAAAACAGTTCGGTGGCGCGGCTCTTGTACTGCACCAGCGGGTCACGCTGAGCGTAGGCTTCCAGTCCAATCGAAACCCGCAGCGCATCCACCCGCGTCAGGTAATCTACCCACAATTGAGAAATTACTCCCAACAGGATTTCGCGGTAAATCTGGTTTTGCAGGCGTTCGCCCAGCACGCGGGCGATTTCCACTAAATCTTCGCCGGGCAGTTCTTTCAAATCGCTTTCGGCAATTTCTTCAAAGCGTTCGTTGCCCAGCACGGAACGCAGCCGTTCCTGGATAGGCTGGCTGAGGCGCGAGAGCGGCGTTTCAGTCTGAATCAGGCGGCGCAGTTCGTAATTGCCCCACACCCGCTGCAGGGCGAGGCGTGCACCTTCCAGATGTTCCAGAATCTCTTCGCTGAGTTCGTCCGCCTCGCGACCTTCCAGCAAACCGGCAGCGTAAAAGATGTAGGTCATGCGAATGACCTGCTGGCGGCCGCGCCGGTGGGTACGCCGGTCAAAAGTAAGACGCGTCCCCTGCGTCATGATTCCCAGCAATCCCAAAAGCGCCGCCTGATTTTGAGCCAGCAGAATTTTCCCGTCTCCAACCCGTTCAAGGGCTGCATCCAGATCACGCGCTATCGGGCCATCCGGGCTGGAAAGCCGTTCTACGCGCTCATTCAGCAAGCGTTCCACCTCGCCGTAAAGCATACGAGCGGCCTCGTCCCAGTCTTTGCCCACATACTGCGCCGGGCGGGCATCCAGTTCTTCAATGCGCCGCTGAATAGCTCCAATCACACGGTTCAGGGTAACCGTCATCAGCGCCGATTCGACCTGTTCCTTCACTCGCTCGGCCAGATGATCGCCCCCCTGAGTCAGCGCGCGCATTTCTTCATTGTTGAAACGAAGCGGCACGCGCACCAGACCGGAAAGTTCTTCCACCAGTTCTTGCGGACGCAAACTGCCGCCCGATTCTTCCAAACGGTCTGGCAATCCTTCAAAGAAGGTATCCACCGTTTCCAATCGTTCGCCCAGTTGCTGTTGAATGGCTTCTTCGCTGCGTTCCAGCAAACTTTCAATCGCCCTCAACAAGTGATTGCGTTCGGCTTCCAGCGCGCGGCGCGCCAGTCCCAGCAGGGCGCGGCGCAATTGCTCCGCGCTGATGGCTTCCTCACCCAGTTCATCCTCGATCTCGTCCATCATCAGGCGCAGGGTGTAGGAAGGATACGCCACCCCTT
>DLXG01000226.1 GCA_003448875.1 Anaerolineaceae bacterium | reverse complement strand
AATTGATACCGCACTTGGGCTGTTCGTTCAGGGCGGTAATGTGGATAGCTTCCAGGCTGCTCTGGTAGCCGCCTGCAAGAGTTCCGGACCCTGCCAGTAAAAAGCGGATGAATTAGAATCAAGCGGTGAGGGCTGCTTTTCAATTTGGCAACCCTCACCGCTCCAACTACCACGATACAGGTCGGGCTCATGCGAAAAGTGTTTAAGGACAGAGAACGGATTTTATCCTTTTTACTCGCTTCACCCTCCATCCTGGCGGTGTTGATCTTTATTTATGCATTTATTGGCTGGACGGTGCGGGTTTCCCTGAGTAAGTGGAAAGGCCTTAACCCCGATTACTCGTGGAACGGCCTGACGAATTATATCAACCTGTTCTCCGACCCCCGTTTTGCGGTGGATATTCGCAATACGGTGATCTTCACGGTGGTCTTTGTGGGGGGAACGATTATACTGGGTTTCTTTCTGGCAGTACTGCTGGATCAGGGCCTCAGGGGCGAGGGTTTCTTCCGCAGTCTGTTTCTCTTCCCCATGGCGATTTCCTATATCGTGACCGGCGTCGTCTGGCGCTGGTTGATGAATCCGGCTACCGGCAGCCGCACCAGCGGTTTTAACCTGTTATTTTCCTATCTCGGTTTGGATTTTTTGCAGAACGCCTGGCACACGACTCCCACGTGGGGCATTGCGGCGGTAGCGCTGGCGGCCATCTGGCAGATGTCGGGCTATACCATGGCATTGTATCTGGCCGGTTTGCGGGCCATTCCGCATGAGTTGAGCGAAGCGGCTCAGATAGACGGCGCCAGCCGGTTGCAAATCTACCGTTTTGTAATTATCCCGCTGCTGACACCGATTACTCTCAGCGCGCTGATCATTCTGGGGCACATGTCCCTGAAGGTGTTTGACCTGATCATCGCGATTGCCGGCAAACAACTGCCGCTGGACGTGCCGGCAATTTATATGTGGCAGACTACGTTTGACGGTCTGTTTTACGGGCGCGGAGCGGCGATCAGTATCTTGCTGCTGATCAGCGTGGCTGTTTTGATTATTCCGTACATTATCTACACGCTGCGGTCGGAGTCGTTCAAATGAAAAAGTGGCGTCTGAGCAATCATTATTTATATATTCCCCTGCTTTTCATGACGGTTTTTTACCTGATTCCGCTCTACGTCATGCTGGTAACCAGTTTTAAGAGCTTTGCCGAAGTTGACCTGAGAACGATGTGGAACCTGCCCAACGGCATCCACTTTGATAACTTTGTAGAGGCCTATTCAAAACTGGCTCCCTCGCTGTGGAATAGTTTTGCCATGGTCATCCCGGCAACGGTGATTTCCTCCATGCTGGGTTCGCTGAACGGGTATATCTTCTCTAAGTGGAAATTCAGAGGCGCCGACCTGATCTTTCCCTTCATCCTGTTCGGTATGTTCATCCCGTACCAGAGTATTCTTATTCCGTTGGTGCAGTTTATGAATGAGGTGGGAATCAAGGGGTTGCCGGGGTTGACCCTGACCCACATCATCTACGGCATTCCGATCACGACGCTCACATTTCGCAACTACTACGCCAGCCTGCCGCAGGAATTGATCGAGGCGGCCAAGATTGACGGCGCAGACATGCTGAGGGTTTACCGTCACATTCTGCTGCCGATTTCAATCCCCAGTTTTGTGGTGGTGCTGATCTGGCAGTTTACCTCAGCGTGGAACGACTTTCTGTTTGCGGTGGTGCTGACCGGTAACCGCGACTGGCCGATCACGGTTGCGCTGAACAACATGGCGGGCAGTCAGATCATCGCCTGGAATGTGCAAATGGCCGGTGCGCTGCTGACCGCCCTGCCGCCGCTGCTGGTCTACATCCTCGCCGGGCGGTACTTCCTGCGCGGCCTGCTGGCCGGCTCGCTGAAGGGGTAAGCATCCTCCCAGCCGAAAGGCTGGGAGGATTTTTTATCCGTTGGGGAAGCGAATGTTTCGTCCATAAACCCCAGAGAAGGGCGGGTATTTTGCTCTGCAAAAGTTATTTTTTTTTTGCTCGGTTTTGGAAGTGGGGCGCCGGGTTCGCTTAGCCGTCCCAATCCTGTGCTTGTTGCCAATACTCCTGAAACAGAGAAGGGGTTGCATGAGATTCTGTATATTCACTAATACGGTTGTGTAGATCATAAGCGTTTTTGAAGGGCGGCATGTTGATGCTCCGGTTGGCTGTGATCAGGAAGCGATCATGGGGCAATTTGTCCCGCTCGGTTAATCTGACTTTTAGGGATACCCCTCTTTCTCGAAGCTTCGCTCGGGCAGATTTGTATTTTTCAAAGCTCAATTGAGGTGGTCTGCCCCCCTCTCCCACCGTTTGTTCCTTACCCGTCAGCAAACGAACTTCGGAGACATCCCAGCTTCGATTCTGAGCAACGTCTATCAGCATCTTGAAAACTTTGTCCAAAAAATATGGATCCATCCAGTAAATATACTCTTCGCAGTTTTCCAAAACTCGTCTCAGTGTTGCCCGGTTGTATTCAAGATTATCCGACCTAGTAAACAAACCTGCCACCGTAAAAGGCTGCTTACCGTTGATTAACTCATCCACATTTCTTCCAACCCGCCCATGTTGTTTTACATGTTCAGCAAATACTCGGAAGGGGTGAGCAGGCTCTACGTTCGTTGCACAATAGTTATGGTTACCCACCACG
>DLXG01000121.1 GCA_003448875.1 Anaerolineaceae bacterium | reverse complement strand
GCCACCGGCGATGCGCGCAGCCACTCGCCAGAGCGCAGGCGAATCCACGGTTTGTTGTTGTAGTACTCCACCGCGATGTAGGATACATAACGGAGTTTACCGGGATCAATGAAGCGGGTGGGGTTGACGCCGTTGATGGCGTCCTCAAAAGTGGCATAGAGGGGTACCTTCTCGTTTTCCGGCAGGTTGATGCGGGCAATGTTGACCGGGGCGCGGGTCAGTTGCGGTTCGGGGCGGTAGGCCGGCAGGGGCACGTCGGGATAACGATAGGCGGTTGTTTGGGCCAGTTCGCTCAGCCGCTGGGCCGGCCCTAAGGGCTGGCAGTCCTGCGGGTCTTGCAAATACACGCCCGGCAGGCAGAGCGGTTTAGCGGCAGAAACTGCCGCAGTTTGCTGCGGAGAGGATTTTGCCTGTACCGGGAAGGAAATTAACCCAAGCACAAATCCCGTAAGTACCAGTAAGATCAGTTTCTTCATTTTTTTACCCAAAGATCATTGATTCGGTTTGGCTTCGAAAAATTATACCATGCTGACGGATAAGGTATTTTGCCAGGTATTTCTTCTGCCGGAAAGAGACTTACCCGTTGGGCAGCTTTGAATGCGTTTTGACCTCTTCGATGTCTCGCCAGTATAACTTTTCGGGGATGAATTGCATCCACAGGCCTAAGCGGATCATTCGCTGAAAGAAGATGACGTACTTGACTGGATCGGTTAAGGCTTCCAGCAGGCGGTTAACCCAATTGGATGTTTTCCGAAATAGAATGAAAAGGGGAATGAGAGGAAGGGAGAACAGAAAAAGGATGGGGGAAGTCAAAACCAGAAAAATCCAAAAGACAACCCTTGTGAGAAGGAAAAACGGGCTGAGGAGCCAGTCTGCAAGGGCCTGAGGCTCTGCCTTGATTTTACTGCGGTAGTGGAAGGCAGGGATATTGATGATCCATACAACGCAACAGTAAAAGATCCCCAATACCAAAAGGCAAAGGAAGAGTCTTAATCCATCGGAAAGCGGCATTGACAATGACCTGTTTGTTGAGTGTATTGAAAAAATAAATGAAAATCCCCAAACTGCATTCAATTATATCATCCTGCTGGATTGGGAATAAAAAATTGCGGTTATTCATTTGCCAGAAAAAACTTACCCGGAGGGGACATGCTCTTGTGGGGCAAACCGATAAAGGGATTGAAATTAAGAGGATAATGTTGTATGATGATTATAATGATAAAAATAGTCAATAACTCGACTGGATGTTCATCCATGTATTGACAGATAAACACGCGGGGAAAACCTGCGTGTTTTGATTCTTCACCCCACCCTCTCGCCAGTTTCAAAGCAAAGTCGAGTGTCTCAACTTTCTCACAGTTGAGAGACTATTTCCCTTTTTTGTTCTTGAAATTGGAGGTTAACATGCCGTTTACCGATCATTCCGATCTGTTCGGCGCCGTCCATGAGGACAGCATCAACCGTTTGGTGCGTCACATCATGCGCCAGCGTCCCTCCCTGTTCAACTACGCGACACCCTTTTTCCACAACAATTTGGAAATGTTTTGTGCCAAGTTCGAGGTGGATGACAAGGTGCTGAAGGCCAAAAATCCGCTCTTTACCGAACAGGAACCGCTGCCCATTCTGGGAGCGCCGCTGCCCATTGGCTTGAACTTTTGTCTGCAATTGAGCGAGGCTGCCATTGATTTTCACCCCGGTAATGTGTTTGGGCTTCCGCCGGAATTGGGCAGTTTAACGGCTCAACGCTTTGCCCTGCACCTGAAAGGCTGCATGGGCATGGACTGCCCGACCAAGGAGATTATCAACGAATTGCTGCCGCATATCGAACGTTTCCTTGTCTCACGGCAGCAGCTGGCGGCAGGTGAAACCAAAGAGCAGGTGGCAGGGACTTTTACTCATTACACTCCACCCATGGCGGCAGTGGATAACCGTGATAGAGAAAGACAGCGCACCATTCCTCTGCCAACCCGCCAGTTGATCTGCTTCTGCCTTGAACTGTATGCGGTGGGCTACTTCGAGTGGGGCACAGTGCCCGGTTCTCAACAAGTCTGGCTCAAGCCCCGCCTGGATGGTCTGGAAATTGTGGACATTGAACCCAGAGATATGGAAAATGCTATCGAATGTTACCTGACCACTGTTTTGAAACTGGGCATTCTGCCGCGGCTGATCATCCCGCTGGAAAAGATGGTGCTGGATATCAGCAAGGAGTTCCAGAAAATGGGTCTGACGCTTGGCAGAACCGTGCAGCTGGAACCCTCGGCGGTGCCGGCGGATGTGCCCAATAACCCCGCGGTGGAAGACGATCAAATCAAGGCATTTTTCAAGTTAACCGTAACAGGAGGTGCCTAGCCATGGCTGACCTGACCGTTGCCGTATCTGAGAGCGCGTTTCAGCGCCTGTTTGTGGTTCTGCGCGACAGCATCCGCTGGGAAGCGCAGGATAGCACCAGTTTTGGGCCGTTTACGGCCGGCTACCACGTAAAGGGGCATCTGGAAGGGGGCAGCGTGGACTTCCGCTCCGACAATTCAGTGCTGATTGATGAACTGGATGTGCGCTGGGATCAATTCCAATTTACGCTGGGGCTGGATATTCCCGAAATTTGCGTGGGCGGCGGGTGTATCAATATGCCGTGGCCGATTCCGGATATCTGCCTGCCGCGCTGGTGTGTGTTTTCGGCCAACCCGGATGTATCCATCTCGCCGGATTTAGCCGCTTTTGTGGCGCAGGAATTGAGCGTTGCCGGGCGACCGGTGGTGCGCTACTACGATGCCAGTGTGCCGCCGCCGCTGATTGACCCGTGCGGCTTGCTGAGGGATATGCTGGTCAATGCCAGTGTGATTGACCCCTTCCCTGATCATAACCAGTGGCACATTCACCTCAACCCGGATTTCATTGACCTTGACCTGTTCGACTTTGCCGATATCGTTGGCAACCTGATCGAAAATGCCCTGACCGCTGCCGTCACAGCCTTGCTGCCGGGCGGCTGGGTGCGTAATTTGATTCTGGCGATCATCGGCGGAATTGCCGATTTTATCCGCTGGCTGCTGGATATTCCCGATGAAATTGACGAATGGCTGAGCGATTTGTTCAACATCAGTTTTGGGTTGGGCGACCTTCTCATTCAACTGGTGGGCGAGTTCTTCGGGGCCTGTGTGCCGCTGCTGCGGGTGGATGACCCGCTGGAAGTACTGGCGAAGGAAATCAGCACCTCAGTACTGTTGAGCGGTGCGCCGGTTGAACTGGTGCCGGTGACCGTACCGGTGCGTAATCTATCCGTGCGGGTGGATGATGTCGAAATGGTCGTGCAGGCGGATGTGGGAGGTTAAGCCATGAGTAGCAATCAAAAACAAGCCACATTGAATCGGGCGTTATTCGCTCAGCGTTCTTTTGATAGCAGCCGGATCACGGTGCTTTCAACGTTGATCCATCGCTTTGAGGAAGCAGGGGATTTTGAAGTGTTCATCAGCCGCACGAACCGTACTCCGCTGCGATTGTTGATCACGGTAGTGGATGGAGACGCTCCCTACCAGCACAACCTCGACCTTTCCAGCCTGCAAAACCCCAAAGAGCGGGATTGCTGCCGGGATGGTGCCAACCTGCGCCTGCACGTTGGCGGTGTGCTGGGGTTCTTCACCTCACAGGGCGTTTCAACCTTTCAGGTAAGGATTGTGCGCCTTGGCAGCAAGGAAAAACAGGTGTTTTTGAACCATGCCGAGCAGATCCCTGCCGGTGACTTTTTTACGGTGACACCTTTGCGTCCCGGCATTTACCGCGTCAGCGATCCGTTAAACAAGGCTGAGATGGCCCTAAAAGTGGTCATGCCGCCCTTGCCGGAAGAAGGGAAGGTAGAAAAGGGGGCAAAGACCAAAGGCGAGCGCACCGCTTCGACCTACCGCCCCGATCAACCCGTGCTGGTTTCGGTGGGTAAGAAAGGCTTTGACCGCCGTGAAGTCAGCCTGCTTTCCGGCCAAACACTCGTTTTTCAGGTACAAAGCGCTGCCAGATTGCGCGTTGATCTGGAAAAAGAGGATGAAGCGGTTACAGCACCGCCCAAAAAGCGCCCGGATAAACCCGCCCGAACAACAAAGCAAACCTGAGCGGCTTACTTTAACCGTTCGGCAAACTGTTTGCGGAATTTGCTGACTTTGGGCTGAATAACCACCTGACAGTACCCGGCGTAAGGATTCTTCTCGAAATATTCCTGATGATATTCTTCCGCCGGGTAAAAGGCGGTGAAAGGCACCACTTCGGTGACAATCGGTTTTGGCCAGAGGCCGCGTTGATTCAACTCTGCAATCAGGTTTTCGGCAGTTTGACGCTGTTCCTCGTTGTGATAGAGGATAATTGAGCGATACTGCGGGCCGACATCGGCGCCCTGCCGGTTACGGGTGGTGGGGTCATGGACGGCAAAGAATACCTCTAAAATGTCGCGGTAAGAGATCAGGCTGGGGTCAAAAGTAACCTGTACCACTTCGGCATGGCCGGTCAAACCGGTGCAGACCTGTTCGTAGGTGGGGTTGACCGTTTTGCCGCCGGCGTAACCCACGACGGCATCCTCCACGCCTTTCAGATGAGCAAAAATCGGTTCCAGACACCAGAAACACCCTCCGCCGAGGGTGGCCACTTGCAGATTTTTGGACTGGTTCATGTGTTTCACTCCTGTTTTTTGATTATCGTTAATCCGTCTCGCTCGTGCCAGAGGAAATGATACATTGTAAAAGGTTTGCCTCAGGGGCGGGCTACCAGCGGCAGATAGAGCGGAGAAGAGGCGAGGAACCAGACCGTTGCGGCCGGGTCGCTGGTAAAAAATTGCATGAGCAGATTGGCCACTTTCGTTCGTC
>DLXG01000277.1 GCA_003448875.1 Anaerolineaceae bacterium | reverse complement strand
CTCCGCAGAACTGGGACAGGGACTTCCTGTTGTGCTTCAATTAATTGCCGCTGAGGAACTCAATCAGAATCCGCGACATATTGATGTGTTGCTGATGGATACGGATTTGACCCCCGACGGTGGGCCAACCACTGCCTCCCGCCAGACTTTTGTTACCGGGAATGCGGTTAGGCACGCTGCCCGCGCGCTGCGCCAGTTATTAACCAGTGAACTGGCCGAGCGGTATGATGTCCCGCCGCAGGATATTCGCTTCATTGAAGGACTTGCTCAGGTTAACGGCAAACAGGTCAGCCTTTCGGATTTGGCCGAACAGATGATTGAATCTGGCAGACAGCCGCTTGCCTCGTATACTTACTGGGCGCCGGCTACGCGTCCGCTGGGGCAGGGCGGAGATATGCACTTTGCCTTTTCCTTTGCCGCCCAGGCCGCCGAAGTTGAAGTGAATACCCTGACGGGTGAAGTAAAAGTCTTGCGGCTGATTATTGCAAACGACGTGGGTACCGCCATTAATCCGCTCGGTTTACGCGGCCAGATTGAGGGCGGGGCGATCATGGGCATCGGCCATGCACTCACCGAAAATTTTATTGTCGAACAGGGCCGCGTGATTACAGACCGATTAGCCCGCTATCGCATGCCCTCCATCACCTTTACGCCGGAGATAATCCCCATCGTGGTCGAACACCCGGTTTCTGAAGGGCCTTTTGGTGCGAAAGGGGTCGGTGAAATAGTTTTAATTCCAACAATTCCGGCCATTACCAACGCTATTTACCACGCTGTGGGAGTGCGGTTTGATCGTATTCCTGTTGATCAGGAAAAAATCCTGATGGAGCTCAAGCAAAAAGAAGTTATCCAATAAACTTATACAAAGATTATACAAAAGCCCTATTCGGGCTGACTTCTATCCTCTCACTCGCTAAAATGGACGAAGATGGTTTGTCAACGAGTGAGAGGATTTTTCTATGAAATCAAATTATCCATTGAGCAATTCTGCATCGAAGCCTATCTCGGACACCCCACTGAATCTGCTCAACTCAATGTTTCAATATTATCGCCGTCAGTTGTACGAAACTGCTGGCAGGAATGGCTATATCCAACGGGATTGCCTTCTAATCAGCGGCACAAACGTATTTCATGAATGGTTAAATCTTGAAAAGGTGTGGAGCCGCAATAAAGTCACACCTTTTGAAATCGAACATATCACCTCTTATGTATCGAACGAATTCCATCGCTCAGCTATTCTCCGCGGGTTGAACCGCAATCCTTCTTTTGAACTCTCCGTTCACTTGCTTGACTGGATTGGCGAGAATACCCTCAATAACAGGCTAATCCTTGACCTGTTAACACAAAAACAGCACCAAATCAAGCACCTGCCGGATTTGAAGCCATACCTTACGACGGCCCTTTTGGAAGATTCAGCCGTTTCTCATAAACGAGCCGCCGCACTGCTGTCTATTGCCGCCCTTGATCCCACCCTTGCCCTGCCAGATGACCTGATCAAATCGTTAATAGAGCGATATTATCCCTTTCCTTCGGTGGCTTTCAGCCTTTTAGATTATCTAGTCTCACATCGAAAAACAGATTTTCTGATCCAATGGGTTGAAGCAACGCTTCACCAAGCAAACATACCCTTTCCCATGAATCTTGCCATCTGGCTTTCCTTGCAGCAAATCCAGCCCTCCGCTTTCATGGAATACTCCAACAGCCTTAATTCGCTCCATCTGACGCCTGAAAGTCCACTATTTCAATTAAGGGCTATCCTGAAAGAACTTAACATTCTGCGTAACGAAGTGAGTCTCTTGGTAAATGAGGATATTGGGATAACCATCGCTCAATTCATGTTTTTTGGCTCTATTGATCAGCCGGGAGTGGGAGACAGCGGAGGTCTTTCCATTTTCCTCAATCAACTTGGCAGCAATCTGGCAACAAACCAAGAGGTTAAGCGGGTGATAACCTTCACAACTGCCTCACATTCATCTAATCCGTTCCCCTCGCTGGTTAACCGCAGCGGAAATTACTGGATTATCAGCCTTCCAATTCACGCTCCGCACCAGATTGAACCAGAGGATTATGTTGCCTATCCCCTTCAGATCAAGACTTTTCTGCGCCTATTTATTGAAACCACTGGCCTGAAGCCAGATGTTTTTCATCTACGCTTCAACGATATTAAAACCCGCCTTGCAGCAGAAATAGCCCGACAGATGGACATCAAATCCGTATTAACATTGACCGCCGACCCGCATCGCGCCATTGAGAAACAGTATGAAAATAATTCTCAAATATCATCGCAAGATTACGTTCAATTGAACCAATTCCTCTTTCGCGTCCTGATCGCCGATCAACTGCTTCATCAATCCAGTTCGGTAGTCATCCTCCCCTCCAAAGCAGGGATGATTGACTTACTGCCTTACTTTCCACAGTTATCATACTTGATTGATCAGAAATCGTTTGCCATCATTCCAGAAGGGATTGAGATTAATCCATCCATTAGAATTCCTCAGGAAACCATTGAGCCAATCTTAGACAAAATTAAACGCTCACCACAAAACCCGGCCCATCAACATCGCCGCTTAATCTTAAGTGTTGGGCGTCTAAGCCCGGTCAAACAACAAGATTTGCTGGTTGAAGCATGGTTAAATGGCAATTTGTGGCAAACGGCTGATCTTGTGCTGATTGGTGGATCGGCATCAAACCCAACACCTGTGGAAGAAAAAATGCTCCAATCCATACACAATCGCTTAGATCAATTTCCTGAAGCCAGACCATATTTCTTTCTATTGCCTGCCCTCCCCAACCCGGTCATCCGTGCATTAGAAACTTTTTTGGCCAGTCATCTGGATCATCAACCGCCGTTTTATGTCTGTCCAAGTTTGAAAGAAGAGTTCGGCATCGCCATCCTCGAAGCCATGACAGCCGGCTGGCTGGCAATCGGTCCTATCGAGGGTGGTCTTTCCAGTTACATCCGCGATCATTCAAATGGTTTCTTAATGGACACCTCAAGCGCTCAATCTATTCAGCAAAGGCTGCTTGAAATACTGGCTATTGATAGCAACCGCCTGCAACAAATTGCCCTAAAAGGACAAAAAACCATCCGCGAAAACTATGACATTCAACGAATATCGCAGCTGCTGGTTGATCTGTATCTGAAAACCGCCTCAATTTCAATACAAAATCTGATCCATGAAAACCGTCCTGATTATCAGCCCGCCCTTCTACTCACACTTTAATCCTTTGCTAACCATTGCCCGCGCATTAAGGCAATCCGCACCAATTCGAGTGGTGATTGCCACAGCGGCCGCCTTTCAGTCGCAAGTCGAATCTGCTGGCTTTTACTTCGCCCGGCTGGAGACTTCTCGGAATGCAAACACAGGCATTGCTGAAAAAACCCGACAGGATGAAAAAGAAACTCAAAGATTGTATGAATTCTTTCAGGCTACTTATCAGGGTGCAATCCCGACATTGATGGTTCAAACAAAACACCGCCGGCTGAATATGCTGCCCGACCCTCTGCCAATCTTTGAACAACTTCAAGAGATTCAACAAGCCTGGCGACCAGATCTATTTCTGGTTGACCATTTGAATTTTGCGGTAACACTCGCCCTTTACGCACTCAATTATCCATTTCTAACATTCTGCCCGGGTCATCCCACCTATATCCCGCAGGATAATCAAATATTTGGTGTCCCATATGCCTTTCCTTCTTGTATTCAACCAACCCAAGAAGAGATTGAGACCTTGTCCTCGCAGGCATTAGATATCGAAGCGGAATTTACTGCAGCCTTCAACCGCTTTTTGGAACAATACGCACCTGAAAGAGGACCCGTAAAAAACGCATTTCGCTTGACCTCTCCGCAGGCAATCCTTTTCAATTACCCCGACTTTGGGCATTTGCACACATCTTCAAATGGGCCGGCAAAATGGTTTGGCGGGCATTGTTTTCCTGCCAATCCGTCCCTCAACTTAGAATGGCAAGGGATCATTCACGCTCATAAAAACCATCGCCCCAAAATCTTGATAAGTTTTGGCACGTTTCTTTCAGCGCGTTCGGACGTAATTCAAAAAATATTACAGGGACTGCTCTCGATCTTTCCAGATGGCTTGTTTATAGCCGCAGTTGGGGACCGAATGAATGAGTATTCATCTTTCAATGATCCTCGCATCATCCTAAGAGAATTCATACCCCAAACCGCCCTTCTCCCCTACATGGATCTGGTCATTCATCATGGTGGCAATAATTCTTTTACTGAAACGCTTTATTACGGCAAGCCTATGTTAATCTTTCCCTTTTCAAGCGACCAGTTTTCTATTGCTCATGATGCAGAACGATTTGAAATTGGAAAAGTATTAAACCCCAATAACTTTCAGCAAGAGGAATTAGCAGGTAAAATTGAACCATTACTGGCCGGAGATTTTTCCTCATCACTGCAAAAATGGTCGCAGTTAAGCCGGGAACGAGGAGCAAACTTCCTTGCCGATGCTATATTACAATTGCTCTAACTCATTCCATCCCTGATCCAGGGGTAAATTACATAAAAAGAGGAGCTTTTTCATGGCTAAACGTTTCATCACCGCCGAAGATCTCTATCACTTTCAAGTTCCCTCAAGTGCAATGATTTCTCCCAACGGTCAGCATGTTATCCTGAACCTGCAACGCGTAGACAAGAAAACCGAAAAGAAATATTCTAACCTCTGGTTGGTGCCGGTTGAAAACGGTCAACCCCACCAATTCACCTTTGGCGACCAGAGCGATAATCATCCCGTCTGGTCACCGGATGGTTCGCAAATAGCGTTTCTTTCAAACCGGCAGAACAAAGACAAGCCGCCCGCCCTTTACATCATCCCCTTCCACGGGGGTGAAGCCCGACCTGTGGCCCAATTAGACGGTGAAATTGGCGAGATTGTCTGGTCACCGGATGGGAAAAAGATTCTCTGCACCGTCAGAAAAATTGATAAAGATGTTCTGCAAAGACAGAAAGACCCCGCCCTGAAAGATCTCAGTACCCCTGCACGCCATTATGATCGCTTGTTTTATAAACTGGATGGATATGGTTATTTACCCCACGAACGCTGGCACTTGTGGGTAATTGATGCTTCTACTGGTAAAGCCACCCAACTAACCGATCAT
Organism: Anaerolineaceae bacterium; assembly: GCA_003448875.1. GTDB lineage: Bacteria > Chloroflexota > Anaerolineae > Anaerolineales > Anaerolineaceae > Bellilinea. The sequence continues at coordinate 1,568 of DLXG01000277.1, read as the reverse complement.
CCGGTCTGGGACGAAAACCATCCTGACTGGTCGCCGGACGGCAAGTGGATTGCCTTTATCTCTAACCACAGCGATGACCCGGATTCAAATCCCGAATATGACGATATTTTCCTCATGCCTGCAAGGGGTGGTGAAGCACACCGCCTGGAAACCCCCGTGGGCAATAAATTCTCCTTGCGCTTTTCACCGGACGGTAAATGGCTTGCCTACTATGGACAGGAAGGCATTGGAAAAGGCTTTAAGAACATCGGTTTGTGGGTCATTCCAGCTGATGGTTCAGCGCCGGCAAGAAACCTGACCGAAGCTTTTGACTTGAATGTGAGTGCATGGACAATCAATGACATCGGTGGCGCGGTTACTAATCCACCCTTGTGGAGCTCGGACGGCCTCACCCTTTACTTTCCAGTAACTTTGCACGGCTCCTCTATTCTGATGAAAATCCAACGCGATGGAACTGGTCTGGAAACCGTCATCGGTGAGGGAGGCGTGTTTCATACCCACAGTCTGGATCGTTCTTCTACCCGGCTGGCAGGCTTATGGGGAACATTTGAGGATCCCGGTCAGGTCATGGTGGTTGATCTTTCTACGGGCAAACAGCATATTTTGACCCGCTTTAACCGTGATTTACTGGATAAGGTTGATCTTGGTGAAATCGAAGAAGTCTGGTTCAAAGGCCCCGACAACAATGACTTGCAGGGCTGGATTCTGAAGCCGCCTCAATTCGATCCCAATAAGAAATATCCTTCTATCATGGAAATACACGGCGGGCCATTAACCCAATACGGCAAGTTCTTCATGCACGAGTTTTACTACCTCGCCGCACAGGGATTTGTCGTTTATTTCAGCAACCCGCGCGGCGGACGCGGTTACGGTGAACAGCACGCAGCGGCCATACATGGAAATTGGGGTGACCGCGACTATGCCGACCTGATGGCATGGGCGGATTATATGGCTCACCAACCCTACATTGACACTAGCCGTATGGGTGTCACCGGCGGCAGTTATGGCGGCTACATGACCGTCTGGATTATTGGCCATACCGACCGCTTCCGCGCAGCCGTCACCCAGCGTTGCGTCAGCAATTTTATTTCAATGTGGGGCTCCAGCGACTTTAACTGGGTATTCCAGCGCGAGTTGAATGATAAACCTCCCTTCGAGGCTCTCGATTATTACTGGCAGCGATCTCCAATTGCCTACATTGGCAATGCAAAAACCCCCACATTGGTCATCCACAACGAAATGGATTTGCGCTGCCCCATCGAACAGGGTGAGCAGGTTTTTGTCGCCCTGAAACGGCTGGGTGTGGATACCGAAATGGTGCGTTTCCCTGAGGAGTTTCACGGCCTCTCTCGCGGCGGGCGTACCGACCGTCGCATTTTGCGATTGAATCATATTGCCCGATGGTTTAAGAAATACCTGCTCGATGACCCAATCGCTCATTGACCCGGATTTCCCGCTGATTGATCTTCACCGCCACCTGGATGGCAGCGTTCGCCTGACAACTATTTTAGAATTGGGGCAGACCTATGGCCTGCCCCTGCCTGCCTACAATATTGAAGGCTTGCGTC
>DLXG01000275.1 GCA_003448875.1 Anaerolineaceae bacterium | reverse complement strand
GACATGGCTCGTGGATATTTTTGCTTGGCCCAATCATGGTCGGGCTGGTTGCGTCCGGCGGATTCAAAGGGGTTCAGGGGTGGGTAATTCTGGCAGCACTGGCGGGATTCTTTTTCCGTCAACCGCTCACCATTTTTGTGAAAGTAATCAGCCGCCGAAGACCGGCAAAAGAGCGTTTACCGGCTTTGTTTTGGATGGGGGTGTATGGGGGAATTGCTCTGATTGCCGTGATTGGGATGATTGTGCAGGGGTTGGGTTTTCTGGTTGTTCTGGCTCTGCCGGCTTTACCGGTTTTGCTCTGGCATTTATGGCTGGTCAGCCGGCGGGAGGAACGACGCAAACCAATTGTCGAAATTGCTGGCAGTGGTGTTTTGGGATTGGCCGCCCCTGCTGTCTATTGGGCGGGAATAGGCGAACTTAACATGGAAGGCTGGCTGCTATGGCTGTTGTTGTGGTTGCAGGCGATTGGCTCAATTTTGTATGCCTACCTGCGCCTCAACCAGCGTGAATGGAAGAGTATGCCTGCGCTTGCCGATAAAATTCGGGCTGGCAGTCTCCCGTTGCTGGTATGCGGCGGCAGTGTGGTATTGGTGGCGTTGTTTTCGCTGGCCGGAACATTACCCTCTCTGCTGCCGCTGGCTTATTTGATTCAATTCAGTGAGGCAATTTGGGGCACTTTGAGACCGGCTGTAGGAGTAAAACCGGTAGCAATTGGTGTGCGCCAATTGATTGTCAGCACCTTATTCACGCTCACTTTTGCCGGGTTATGGGTGTGATCTGCGGTTGAGCCGCGGGATGCTCAGAATGGTTGAGAATACTCCGGCAAATCTCCATATAACAGAGCACGGTTGCGCCCGGACTTTTTTACGCGATAGAGAGCCTGATCCGCGTGTCGCAGCAGATTGGTCAGGTCATAACCGGAAGTCGTATTGGTAGCTACTCCCATACTGATTGTGACAAAGATCATTTCGCTGCCAATGTTGATGGGTTCAAGACTGATGGATTGACGCAGTCTTTCCAATATTGGCCTGATATTTGCGTCTGAGATGCCGGAAAGCAGCAAAACAAATTCATCACCGCCGTAACGGCCAAGCACATCTGAAGTCCGCAGACGATTGGTCATCCGCCGGGCGATACTGGTCAAGATCAGGTCACCAATGGAGTGGCCGTATGAATCGTTGAAGTCCTTGAAGTTGTCCAAATCGAAGACTACCAGCGCGACCGGCAGATTGTTGCGACGATGTTGTTCGATCACTTCGTTGCACTTCTGGAATAAACCGCGCCGATTGTAAACACCTGTGAGCGGATCGGTAACGGATAAACTCTGCACCTCCTCATAAAGACGGGCATTCTGAACGGCTAAAGCGGCTTGATCGGCAAAGGCTTGCAGCCGAAAGACCACCTCTTCATTGAAGAAACCGGGAACGGCGCTGTCCAGATTGAGAAATCCGATTACCTGGCCGCGGCTGAGCAGCGGCATGCCGGCGTAGGATTTGATCCAAGCCATATTTGAGTTATCACGCCATAGGGACGATTTTTCGGTATCCGGTATCACCAGCGGTAAATTGCTCTCGTACATCTTCTGGAGGGTTGGAAATTCCTCCAGGCGAAAGCGCAAACCTTCCAGAAACTGACCGGTTTGACTGGCAAGATAGCCCTGATGAAACAGAACCTCGACCCTTTCACCATCCAGCAGCATGATGTTGGCGGATTCGTGCGGCACTACTTTGCCGACGTTGAGCAGAATCCGTTCCAGCACCTCGCGGAAGTTTAGCGTGCTGTTTAATGCTGAGGCCGTATCGCGCAAGGCGTCCGAAAGCGCGCGCAGTTGACGTTCGGTTTCTTCAGCCCATTTGCGTTCAGTAATATCGAAGGCAATAACCAGAAAACCCTCGATGGTGGATTGATCCTGAATGGGGGTGACGGAACAGTAAGCGGTGAAGTTAGCACCGTTTTTCCGCTTCAAGGTGATTTCACCATTCCAAACATCACCCCGGCGAACAACGCTGCGGATTTGATCAATTTCCGGAATGGACGATTGCGAAATCAGCGTTTCAAGAATGGGGATTCCCATCAAGGATTCGATGGGAAAGCCAAACAGTTGTTCACAGAACTGATTGGCGTAGAGAATATTCCCTTTTTGATCAACAGCAATGGCGGCCTGTCCAATTTTGTTGAGCAGGTCAGCCTGAAAGCGGATATGCTTCTCGCGTTCTTTCTGGGTGGTAATATCCCGATAACTGGCAATAGCCCCTTCAAATCCCTGATGTTCCTCGGTCAGGGGTATGGCTGTGACCGACAACCAGCGCACTTGTCCATCGGGATTCATCAGTCCCTGTTCAAAATCCATGACGGCTCTTTTCTGGTTCAAGGCAACCGATAAGGGGATATCAGCGGGATCGAGAGGCGTGAGAGTGTTATTCACCTGTGACCAGCGGCAGTCCTGACAGGATGAATGGAGCAGTTGATCTTGATGATGGTCGAACATTTCCCGGGCGGCCCGGTTAGAAAAAACCACTTCACCGGCGTGATTGACCATGACAATTCCTTCCGATAAAGTTTGTAAAATGGTTTCCATGCGCTCCTGTGCCTTTTGTAATGCCTGCCTGGCTCTGACCTGTTCGGTGATGACCTGAAAATAAACTGAAATACCGTTGGAGTGGGGATAAACCCTGACCTGATACCAGTTTTCGTAAGGCGGCTGATCGAAATATGTTTCGAATATCAGGGCTTCTTTGTGCTGAATGGCGTAACGATATTTTTCTTCAAAAATGGATGCTCTGGCTTCCGGAAACACATCAAATAAGGGCTGGCCGAGTACTTCATCGCGTTTTCGGTTAAGCATCCGCTCGGCGGCCTGATTGAAGTAGGTAACAATTAAGTTATCGTCGAGAGAAAAGAAAGCATCGCTGATGCTTTCCAGTATGGTTTGAGGTTGCTCTTTAAATTCAGGCGGCAGGGACATGCTTACATCCCTCACATTCATAACTACGCAGGATGATTATTGATTGAGCATAGTTTATTGGAAATGTAAAGGATTTGCAAGGATTCGTTCAGTAATTTTCGGTTAAGATTGGATTATGAAAAATGTGTCTCGCTTACCTGATTTAAGAGTAAACCCAATCTACGTATGGATCGTTACGCTTTTAATTCTGGTCAGCCTGTATTCTCCGGCAGCCGTCAAGGCCGATGATGCCCTTCCGCCGGACATTGATGAGGGCGTAACCACCGAAGAGGGGGAGAATACGATTCAATTTAGCGGATGTGAGCGGCGAGATTTTGAGCCGGTCAACGCCGATTATGAGCAGCAGGTGGTTGAACTGGTGAATAAGGAGCGAGACAGCCAAAACCTGCCGCCGCTCAAGCGCAACCGTGATCTGGATTATGCTGCCCGATACCATGCCCGCGACATGGCTGAGGATGGATATTTCAAGCACGATTCCTACGACGGCAGTACGGTTGTATGTACCTGGAGTTCGCGGATTGGTAAATTTTACAGTAACTGGAACAGCCTGGCTGAAAATATCGCGGCCGGTTACGGTACGCCCGAAAAAGTGATGCAGGGTTGGATGGATTCTCCGGATCATCGAAGAAATATTCTCACTACTAGCAACCGAGAAATTGGGGTGGGGTACTGGACAGGCGGCTCGTATGGCCGATATTGGGTGCAGGACTTCGGGCGGCGTAATTCGGTGTACCCCATCGTCATCAACCTAGAATCTGCCCGCACTGCAAGCCCGGATGTGCAACTGTTTATTTACGGGCAGGGAGTGTGGACGGAAATGCGCCTGCGTAATGATGATGGAGCGTGGACGGCCTGGCAGCCGTTTCAGTCGCGTCTCAACTGGCGCTTGAACTGGCAAAAGGGCATTCGCACGGTTACGGTTGAATTGCGTAACGGCTCACAAACCACCCAGAGCTCGGATACGATTGAACTCACCACCGGTGAACCCCAACTGGACGTGCAGCCGGCTTCGCTCACTTTCTTTTATGAAACCAGCACCGGGCGGGTGATACCCTCTTCTGCTTCCGTTATAGTGCAAAACAGCGGAAATGATCTTGCGCTGAACTGGACAGTGGACAGTATCAACGGGGATTGGTTTTCGCTTTCATCAACAACGGGAAGCACTCCCGGCGGTCTGGTCGTCAGTCCGATTAATAATCCGGGGCTGTTCGTCCAAAATGAGATCTTAAGCGGCGGCCTGACCATCCGTGCCAGTGGCAGCGTTCCCGTAAGCGGTTCACCCAAAATTGTCGGTGTGCAACTGCTAACGGTCCAGCGGGTGGAGCAGGTTTATTTGCCGCTGGTGAGACGCTAAATAGGCCGCCTCTTCAGGTCAGGGGCGGTCTGGAGAGGGATTGAACCAGCCGCAAAGCGGCTTTGACCTGAGCCTTGATCTGGTCGAACTGGCCGCTGGTAATCCACTGCCGTTTTGCCAGCCATGAGCCGCCCACGGCCAGCACCCGCTCATGGGTCAGATATGCCGCAAGGTTATCGGTCTGAATGCCGCCGGTGGGGATGAAGCGGATGGATGGAAAAGGGTCGGATATGGCTTTGATGGCAGCCACACCGCCCATCGTCTCCGCCGGGAAGAATTTGAATACTTCGATGCCCATCCGCAGCCCTTGCAGGATTTCATGCGGGGTAACTGCGCCGGGCAGAAACGGAATGCCCTCGCCGAGTGCCCATTCGAGGGCATCCAGCGGCAGACCGGGGGAAACCAGAAAATCGGCTCCGGCGCTGACCGACTGTCTGGCCTGCTCCAGAGTCAGGATCGTACCGGCCCCCAGCAGGATTTTGGGATGGGTCTCGCGGATGCGCTGGATGGCTTTTACGGCAACCGGTGTCCGCAGGGTGATTTCCACCAGCGGCAGGCCGGCTTCAATCAGGGTGCCTGCCAGCACTTCTGCCCGGTTCAGATCGTCAATTTCTACAACGGGAATGATGCCAAAAGCGTATAGGGAGCGATAAAACGGGCTGAACATACTCAAAAATCCAGAAAACGAGCCGGGTTGTCCACCAATATCCCCGAGAGGGTTACCTCATCTACACCCCGCTGCCTCAGGCGGGGGATGAAGTCCAGTAGAACATGACCGAGCCCAAGTGTTTGAGGATTGTGAACTTTCCAGGATGACTTGCGGGCGCGATCGCTGGAAAGCAGAATCTGTTTAGAGTAGCCCGCCTCAATCAGATCGCAAATTAATTTAGCGCGTTCTTCATCTGACCAGTACTGTTCCTTGCCGATCTGGTCAAAACCGAGAAAAACGCCGAGTTCGGCCAGTTGAAAGTAAACTCGGCGTGGCAGATTGCGGTCGAGGTGGCCGATGAGCAATTTTTGCGCTGAAACCCCTGCGTCCAGCAGCAATCTGGCTTGTTCCAGTGCGAATGTGCCCGCTTCGGTGTGAGTGCTGACCGGTGCGCCTGTCTGCTGGTGAGCCAGCCCGGCAGCCTGGATCACGCGTCTTTCCACTTCGGTAGCCTGATTCAGACTGGTTGCGGCCTTGATCACACCGGCGCGGATGCCGGTATCTCCGATCCCCTCTCTGATTTCTCGAATCATCCGTTCCGCAATTTGTTCAACGGATTGGTGTTCCAGTAAGCCGGCAGAGAATTTTTCTTTGTGGTGGCCGGTGACTGCAATGATGTGAACGGAGGTGGCTTGCGAAATCTGGCTGAGTTCGAGCGGGGAGCGGCCGATTTCCTCGGTGGTCATCTCTACCACCGCGCCGCCTCCCACAGACTTAAAGTACCTCAATTCGGCCACAGCAGCAGGGATCGAATCAAGGCCGAGATCAGGATCTTCAAGCGCCATTGAGTCGGGCGGGTGCCAGAGAACGTGCTCATGGCAGGCCGTAACGCCTAATTGATGTGCCGGGATTGAACCCAAAACCGTTTGAACCGCCACGATAACCTCCTTCCTAATCCAGAATCGCCCCGATTTTACGCAATTCTGACTGTAATTCATGAATGGGAACTGCTCGCGGGGAGCAACCATGCTTGAGAGCGATGACCGCGGCTGCGCCGGCTGCCTGTCCCATCGCCATACATTGCCCCATGCTACGCACTGATGCGTGGGCGTCATGATCGGCCGAAAGGCAGCGCCCGGCGACCAGCAGTCCTTCTGCATTTTGAGGGATCAAGCATCGGTAAGGGATGTGATAAGTTTCTCCATCCGGCAGGTATTCCCAGCGGGTATCCTGCCCGGCGTGGTGTTCTTCGATAGGCGCCCCGCATTGGGCAATGGCATCCTCAAACTTGCGGGCAGCAAGCACATCCTCACGGGTCAGGCGGTATTCGCCAAAGATTCTGCGACTCTCGCGTACACCAATCTGGGTGCTGAACCCGCCCAAAGCGGCATTTTCGTAACCGGGGATCTGCTCGATGAGAAAGCGGGCGTATTCGACAGCCTGCCGTCGGCCTTCAATTTCGGCAAGGGTAAGTTGAGTCAAATCGAGCGGGTCAACATCCCGAACTCGGGTCATGTTGGTTGCCATGACCCCCGGCAGGGGGGTGATGTGGACACTGCCTTCTTTGCGGGGTAAATCATAGCCCAGCTGGTCGGCTTGCTGCATTTTGGCGTGCAAGTCGGCTTTTTTGACGTTTTTTGCCCGCGGGACATCTACATTAATCATTTTGAACGTGGTGGTGAGTGATTGAATAGGGCCGTCCTTGCTGCTTTCAAACGGTACACCCATACGAGCGGCCACATCGGCATCCCCGCTGGCATCAATCACCATTCCGGCTAGCAGCCTGAACAACCCGGCTTTGCTGGCAAGAACCACACCGCGAATGGTTTGATCTTCACGGATGACATCCACCACCAGCGCGTGAAAAAGCAGGCGCACACCGGCTTGAAGGGCAAG
>DLXG01000062.1 GCA_003448875.1 Anaerolineaceae bacterium | reverse complement strand
GATGGGCGGGCTGGTTGCTCAGGCAACCGGAGGCCTTACCCTGCCACAAGTGATTCACACGGTTGCTGCTCAGGCCGTTCAGATTGATTTATTTGTAGGTTCGTTGATTCCCCTATTTCAGGTTTTGCTGCTCACCCGCTTCTTTGGCAGGAATAAATCCTGGCGAGAAGGGCTGGTAATGTGGAAATTTGCCCTCTTTGCCGGTTTCAGTTTCCTGTTGCCGGCTTATCTGGTAGCCCTCTTCTTAGGCCCTGAGTTTCCAACCTTAATTGGTGCGCTGGTCGCCATGCTGATTGTCATTCCAGCCGCCCGCAAAGGGTTTCTCATTCCAAAAGAGGTCTGGTATTTCGAGGACAAGAAGGAAGAAGATCAAACCTTCGAACACCCCATGTCACTCCAGCGAGCCTGGTTACCTTATATCCTCTTAACTTTCCTGCTGGTGCTTACCCGTCTGCCTTTCTTACCATTGAAGGCATTATTACAAAGTCTATCTATCCGCTTTAATAATCTTCTCGGCACGGGAATCAGCACCTCACTGGAACCGCTATACCTTCCCGGTACAATTTTTGTCATCGTTTCTCTTTTTTCATTCTGGTTTTTTCAAATTAAACCCCAAAATCAACAGCAAGTCCTTTCGCAATCGTTACAACGTCTGGTCAGCAGCGCCATTGCTTTGGGCGGTGCTTTGCCAATGGTGCGGATATTTATCAATTCTGGCATCAACTCAGCCGGTCTGGATAGTATGCCAATTGAATTAGCCCGCCAGGCTTCCACCCTTGTGGGGAGTTATTGGCCCCTTATCGCTCCATTGATTGGCAGCCTTGGGTCATTTTTAGCCGGAAGCGCCACTTTCAGTAATATGATGTTCTCTTTATTTCAGGTCAGCGTAGCCACTCAGGTCAACCTCTCCCCTTTTATTATCCTTGCTTTACAAGCCTTGGGGGCAAACGCGGGCAATATGATCTGTGTGCTTAATGTGGTTGCCGCTGCTTCAGTGGTTGGCCTAAGTGGAAAAGAAGGTTCGATCATTCGTTTCACTTTGATGCCAATGTTGTATTATATTCTCTGGGCAGGTGTAGTCGGTTTCCTTTTATCCGCGGTTATTTAAGCAAGAAATTTTCCTGAAAAGGTTGCGTTTTTGTCTAAATTAACGCATAATTGATTGTTAGTTTTCCTTTTTTCCATCCCCCGTATATTCGCCAAAGGAGGTGATTCCCGCTGAAAATACCATTCCCCTTTTAATAAAAAGCATCTGTTTCTGTTTCCAATAAAACCAAGGAGGAGTAGTGATGTTAGCCAAAAAATTCTTTTGGGTAATGGCAGTTTTAATGGTTGCCAGTCTGATTCTGGCAGCCTGTCAACCAGCCGCCACACCAACCCAGCAGCCACCTGCTCAACAACCGACCACCCCCCCAGAACCGCCACCGGCTGAACAACCAACCACCCCGCCTCAGCCCGGTTTTGAGCCGATGGTCTACGGTCTGGAGACCTGCGATAATTACAAGGGCATCATCAAGGAAATTGCCGCTCTTGATGAGTTGACGGTGCGCTTCACGCTGTGTGTGCCCGACCCAGCCTTTGAATCCAAGGCGGCCTTCACCGCTTTTGCGATTCAGCCAAAGGAATGGATCGAAGCTGCTATGGCAAACCGCCAGATTCTGGAAAAACCCATCGGTACCGGCCCGTATGTACTGGATTCGTGGAAACGCGGTGACAGCATCATCTTCAAGCGTTTCAACGATTACTGGGGTGAAAAGGCCAAAACCGAAACGCTGGTCTTCCGCTGGGCATCCGAAGGTGCTGCCCGTCTGCTGGAATTGCAATCCGGCACCGTGGACGGAATCGATAACCCCAGCCCGGACGATTTCGATGTCATCCGCAGCGATCCCAACCTGCAATTGATCGAACGCGAAGCCCTCAATATCTTCTATCTGGGCATGACCAATACCTTTGAGCCTTTCGATAAACTGGAAGTCCGGCAGGCTGTTGCCATGGGTATTGACCGTCAACGGATTGTGGATAATTTCTATCCCGCCGGTTCATCGGTTGCCACCCACTTCACCCCTTGCTCCATCCCCAATGGCTGTGTGGGTGAGGACTGGTATGAATTCAACCCGGAAAAAGGCCGCGAACTGCTTGCCAAAGCCGGTTTCCCCAATGGTTTCAAGACCAAAATCTACTACCGCGATGTCTTCCGCGGTTACCTGCCTGAACCCGGTCTGGTTGCAACCGATATTCAGGCGCAATTGAAGCAAAACCTCAACATTGATGCCGAAATCGTTGTGATGGAAAGCGGTGCCTTCATTGACGAATCAACCAGCGGACGCCTGAACGGCTTCTACCTGCTCGGCTGGGGCGCTGACTATCCGCATATCACCAACTTCCTCGATTTCCACTTCGGCCGCGCCAATCCCCAATTCGGTAAACCGTTCCCCGAAATCTACGAACTGCTCGAACAGGGCGCCCGCATTGCCGATCCTGATGAAGCGGCCCCGATTTACGAACAGGCTAACAACAAGATCAAGGAACTGGTCCCAATGGTGCCGATTGCCCATGGTGGCTCGGGCGTCGCCTACCGTGCCGATGTGGTTGGTGGTCATGCCAGCCCGCTGGGCAACGAATACTTTGCGGTCATGGATCCGGGCGGTCGCTCAACCTTCGTCTGGATGCAGAATGCCGAACCTATCTCCCTCTACTGTGGCGATGAAACCGACGGCGAAAGCCTGCGCGCCTGCGAGCAGGTACTGGAATCCCTGCTCGGTTATGAAATCGGCGGCACGGAAGTAAAACCGGCTCTGGCAACGGAATGCACACCAAACGAGGACCTGACCGTCTATACCTGCAAGCTACGCCCGAATGTCAAATTCCATGACGGTTCACCTTTCGATGCCAATGATGTGGTGATGTCGTGGGTGGTTGCCTGGGATGCCGCCCATCCGCTGCACATCGGCAACACCGGAGCGTTCGAATACTTCAGCTACCTGTGGGGTCTGATGAATGCCCCGTCTGAAGAATAATTCTTCAACCACAGGCTCACCGTGTAAGATGAACTGACCTACGCGCGGGATAGACGGCTCTTCCCTGACGAGCATCGCCTGTCCCGCGCGCCTTATTATTCAAGAAGTAGATTATTCAATAAAAGCAAGGAACTCCAATGATCGCTTACACAATTCGCCGCTTGTTACTGGCAATTCCGGTTATGTTTGGGATCCTGGTGGTGACCTTTACGCTTTCCCGCCTGATCCCCGGCGATCCATGCAAAGCCATGCTGGGAGAAAAAGCCACCGCCGAAGTATGTGAACGCTTCCGCGCACAATACGGATTAGACAAGCCCATCCCGGTCCAGTTAGGGATTTACATGGGCAACGTGCTGAAGGGTGACTTCGGCATGTCTATCCGTTTTAGCCGTCCGGTAACAATCATCCTCATTGAACGTTTGCCCACCACAATTGAACTGGGTTTGACCTCTCTAATGATCGCGGTGCTGGTGGGTATTCCCGCTGGTATTTTATCCGCCATTAAACGCAACTCCATCATTGACGTGATCACCATGGTCGGCGCTAATATTGGCGTTTCCATGCCGGTTTACTGGCTGGGTTTGATTCTGGCCTACGTTTTTGCCCTTTTATTAAAGGACACGCCGTTTTGGCTGCCCCCCACCGGCAGACTTTCGGCTGGGGTGGTAAGCATCCCCTTTTATCAGGTCTGGGGCTGGGAGTTCCCGAAAGAATCCTTGCGCTATCATATCGTTGAATTTATCAGCAACCTGTACATTCTCAATTCACTCATCACCAGAGACTGGGCCGTTCTGAAGGATGCAGTTCAGCATCTCATCCTTCCCTCGGTCGCGCTCAGCACCATTCCACTGGCCATCATTGCCCGCATGACACGTTCTTCGATGCTGGAAGTGCTCAAGCAAGATTACATCCGCGCAGCCCGTGCC
>DLXG01000189.1 GCA_003448875.1 Anaerolineaceae bacterium | reverse complement strand
TGATTGTGGTAGCCAGACAGCTGGCTTTTGCCAACGGACTGAAGCAGCGCGGCTACCGGCTGGTGATCAATACCGGCCCGGAGGCCGGACAATCGGTTTTTCACCTTCACCTTCACCTCATTGGAGGACGAAGAATGCCGTTTCGGTTTCAGTAGAGGGGTATGATGCACTACATGCGCGGGAAAAAATGGCAGATTCTGATTGGTGTGATGGCAATTTTACTGCTCAGATGTGTGCAGCCTGCTCCGCAATCGGATTTCTGGAAGCCGGTTAATGGTGGTAATGATTCATTTGAAGCAGGAGATCCTTTGAAAGGTTCTCCGACGCCTTCGCTTTCCTTTACACTGCCGCCGACGCGTGTTCCCGGTGCGCCAATTCTCACGCCAACCCCTGATCCCCCACGCTTGTTGCCCACACTCCGCTCGGAACAGGAAGAATATGTGCTTCAACCGGGTGACACGCTAGGTAAAGTGGCGCAGATGTTCAATGTGGATATTCAAACGCTGGTAGAAGCCAATCAAATTGCCAACCCCAATCTGGTGCCGGCCGGTTTAAGAGTGATTATTCCCGCGCCTTCTCCACAACCGCCCGGCCCATCTTTCAAGATCATTCCCGACTCGGAACTGGTGTTCAGCCCGGCGGCAATTCCTTTTGATGTGTTTGCGTTTGTGCGCCAGCAAGGGGGGTACCTCTTCTCTTATCGCGAAACGCTGGATGACCAGCCCTACACTGGTGCAGAAGTGGTGATACGCGTTGCGCGTGAATATTCGGTTAACCCGCGTTTGTTACTGACGGTGCTGGAGTATCAATCCGGTTGGGTAACACAGGCCCAGCCCCCGGCAAACACCATGGATTTTCCCCTGCGTTTTTACGACCCCAACCGACGCGGTTTGTACCGCCAGCTTTCGTGGGCTGCCAATCAACTCAACCGCGGTTACTACCTGTGGAAGGTAAATGGCATCTCTCACTGGCCTCTGGCGGATGGCGGTCTTGTGCCGGCTGCCCCGACCATTAATGCGGCTACGGCAGGAGTTCAACATTTGATGGGGTTATTGTATTCCCGCAATGAATGGGATGCAGCGGTGGGTCAGGAAGGGGTATTTGCAGTTTTCAATCGCTTCTTTGGCTATCCGTTCGATTACGCGATTGAGCCTTTATTGCCACCAGATTTACAGCAACCTCCAATGCAACTGCCCTTTGAGGAAGGAGTCGTCTGGTCGTTTACCGGCGGGCCTCACGGCGGTTGGGGAGATGGCTCGGCCTGGGCAGCGCTTGATTTTGCCCCTCCCGATAGCGGGTGGGGATGCGGAATCAGCAATCAATGGGTGACAGCCGTGGCGGACGGGCTGGTGGTGCGTTCCGAAACGGGAGTGGTGGTGTTGGATCTGGATGGGGACGGCTACGAGCAGACCGGCTGGACGGTTTTGTACCTCCATCTTGCCAGTGCTGACCGGGCAAGTGTGGGAATGCGGGTCAAAGCCGGCGACCGGCTTGGATATCCTTCCTGCGAAGGCGGGGTATCTAATGGCACGCACGTTCATATTGCGAGAAAATTTAACGGTGAGTGGATCCCGGCAGATGGCGCGATTCCGTTTGTGCTGGACGGCTGGGTATCCGTAGGGGATGGTGTAGAATATAATGGAATGTTGGTTCGGAATGGAGTCGTTGTTGAAGCGTGGGATCGCCTGCTTCCTGAAAATCAAATTTCCCGCTAGACGCCTTCAAATTGGGGTGGTGCTGGGGGTATGGCTGCTTTCCATCCTTGCCTGTTCGCAAGGGTATGTTTCGGACTATGACTTGACCGCCACGGCATTATTCCCCGCTGGCGGGTCGGGAAGCGGGTCTGCGGGGTTGGAGGTTACCGCTCTACCTACTTCCGCACCGGGCGGAGGTGGAGAAAATAACCCGATAGCGGTCAGCACACCAAACCAGGCTCAATTCACCCCGTCTCAACCCATCTTTACACCGCTGCCGACTCGCAGCACACCCTTGCCGCCCATTTTGTATTACACGCAGGCCGGCGATACTCTGCCGGCGGTCGCGGTTCGCTTTGGGGTGCTGCCGGAAGAAATCACTTACCCCGAGCCGGTGCCGCAAAGCGGTTTGATTAACGCTGGAAAGTTACTGATCATTCCCAACCGCCTCGATCAAACCGGGCCGGCTGACTTGCTTCTACCGGACAGTGAAATTGTTTTTTCACCCTCGGCGCTGGATTTTGACCTGAATGGGACCATTCGACAGGCAGGCGGGTATCTCAGCACATACCGGGAGTATCTGGCAGACGGCTGGAAGAGCGGGGGTGAAGTGATTTATAAAGTGGCCATCGAAAATTCGATCAATCCCCGCCTGCTTTTGGCGTTGCTGGAATATCAAGCCCACTGGGTCTACGGTCAGCCTGCCAATCTGGCTGAAATGGATTATCCAATGGGAATGGTACATCTGGAAAAGAAAGGGCTTTACAAGCAGCTCAGCTGGGCAGTGCAGCAGCTTTCCATCGGGTATTATGGCTGGCGTAATGGTATCTTAACCGAAGTGCAGTTCTCGGATGGCAGCCGGGTTCGTCTTGCTCCCGGTTTGAATGCCGGATCGGTGGCATTACAATATCTCTTCTCCCGTTTATATCCTCAGATTCTCTGGAACGGGGTGCTGGGAGGCGAGGAGAGTTTTGTCAAACTATATGAAAAGATGTATGGCAACCCGTGGATGCGCGCGCAGGCTGTTGAACCATTGCTGCCGGTCAACCTGACCCAGCCGGAGCTGATTTTGCCGTTCCTGCCCGGGCGGGTGTGGAGTTTTACCGGCGGGCCGCATTCGGCCTGGGGCCCGGACGGTGCGCGGGCTGCACTGGACTTTGCCCCATCCAGTTTAGAAACTGGCTGTAATATCTCGGATGATTGGGCAACGGCTGTGGCCAGCGGGCTGGTTGTGCGTACCGATACGGGCGTGGTAGTGCTGGATTTGGATGGGGACGGCTATGAACAGACCGGCTGGGTGATTCTGTATCTGCATGTGGCCAGCAAGAACCGGGTGGGTGTGGGAACGTGGGTACAGCAGGGCGATCTGATCGGCCATCCATCCTGCGAGGGGGGTACTTCAACCGGTACTCACATTCACATTGCACGCAAGTATAATGGGGAGTGGGTGCTGGCTGATGGACCGCTGCCCTTCGTTTTGGACGGCTGGCGGGCAATTGCCGGAAAAAATCCTTACGAAGGTAGTCTGGTAAAAGATGGACGGGTAGTTAATGCCTGTACATGCGGATCATTTGAAACACGGATTAGCCGTTTGAGCAGTGGAAACTAAGCAAGCGTTGAAGCGAATTATTTTCTTTTTACTGGTAATGATATTGAGTCTGACAGCCTGCCTGCCGCAGGTTGAAGTCAACGACTCTCTGGAAGAATCATCTGCCGGTGGCATTCCGGCAACTCCCGGGGAGGAAGGGCTGCCCACCCCTTTACCAACCCGTGAACCCTATGCCCCCGGCACGCTGGTAGATTACATAGCCCAAACCGGTGATACATTACCGTCACTGGCGGCTCATTTCAACACCACCGTGCGCGAAATTTTGGAGGCCAACCCATTCATTCCGCCGGATGCGACTACCATGCCGCCGGGAATGCCGATGAAAATCCCGATTTATTACCGGCCCCTGTGGGGCAGTCCTTTTCAAATTCTGCCAGATTCTTTATTTATCAATGGGCCGGCCCAGATCGGTTTTGACGCAATTGCTTTCGTCAATCAGCAGCCCGGCTGGTTTAAGGATTATTCGTTTTATCTGGGCAAAAAAGACCGGCGCGGCGGGGAAATTATCCAGTACATTGCAACGGAGTACAGTATCAGTCCGCGATTGCTGCTGGCGCTGCTGGAATATCAAACAGGGGCGTTAAGCCAGCCTCAACCCACGCTGGATATTGAACTGTATCCATTGGGGTATCGAAATCAATTCAGCAAAGGGGTGGCACGTCAGTTGTTGTGGGCTGCTAATACCCTGAACAACGGTTACTATGGCTGGCGTACCGGACGATTGGATACCATTCGTCACGTGGACGGACGCTTGGAGAACCCCGACCCGTGGCAGAATGCTGCCAGTGTGGCTTTACACTACTACTTTGCCCAAATTTTGCCCCAAGAGGCTTATGAATATGCCATCAGCGGGGAGGGGTTGCTGCGGGTTTACACCCAACTGTTCGGTGACCCATGGGCGGGGGTCGAGCCGCATATCCCGGGCAGTCTCACCCAGCCTGAAATGACCTTTCCTTTCCCTGCTGGAAAAGTGTGGGCGTTTACGGGCGGCCCGCATACCGGCTGGGGAGAAGGCGAACCGCTGGCGGCCCTTGATTTTGCTCCGCCAAGTGTGGTGGGGGCATGTTTGCCAAGCGAACAACCGGCGGTAGCAGTTGCAGACGGCGTGATTGTCCGCCGAGGAGATGCTCTGGTAGTGCTCGATCTGGACGGAGATGGTGATGAAAGAACCGGCTGGACGGTCTTTTACCTGCATCTGGCCAATGATTCGCTGCCGCCGGTGGGCAGGAAACTCAGCAAAGGGCAGCCCATCGGCTTTCCATCCTGCGAAGGGGGCAAAGCCACCGGCACGCACGTCCACATTGCCCGCAAATATAACGGTGAGTGGATTCCTGCTTATGGGGCACTGGCGTTCAATTTAGAGGGGTGGGTGGCCGCAAGCGGAGAGCAGCCCTACCAGGGGACTTTAAGCCGTGCCGGCCGCACCGTGCGAGCCTGCGAATGTTCCGACCGTTCCAGTCAGGTGCAATCCGAACCGTAAAAAACGCCCGCTGAGAATTTCAGCGGGCGTTCTTGTTGAGCCACGAAAAATTCAGCCTTCTTTGATCACGATTTTGTTCTCAATCGTTACGTTGTTGCGGATGGTGGCAATCGAGGGACAGTATTTTTCTTCGGAAAGCTGGACTGCCCGTTCAACCGCGGCCGGGTCAATATTTTTGCCGGTGACCACATATTCGATCAGCATGTGAGTGATCTTCTTGGGGTGTTCGGTGGCGCGGGTGGCATGCACCAGTACTTCAAAGGCCGTAACTTCCTGACGTTTTTTCTTCAGGATGGAAATGACATCCATGCCGGTACAGCCAGCTACCCCGATGGCGATTAATTCGACCGGCCGAAAGCCGGATTCATTTCCACCGACTTCTTTGTAGGTATCCATGACCAGCGAAAAGCCCGAGTCGGCACTGCCAACAAAAGTCAAATCACCTTTCCAGACGGCTTTGGCTTCCATGCGGTTTTCCCTCCGGTTATCAGGCTAATGCTTCGCGAATTTTTTGTACCAGATGACTTTCCGGCACAGCACCGACCACTTCTCCCTTGCCGCTATTAATCACGGTGTGCGGTACGCCGGAAACATTAAACTGGTCAGCCAGACTGTTGAACTCCATGGCTTCGATCATCTCAGCCTCGACCATCGGGCTTTCGAGGGCCATCTGGTGTGCCAGTACCACGGCGCGCGGGCAATACGGGCACGAAGGGGTAACAAATACCTGCAAAAGCACTTTTTGATTGAGGTTGTTCAGGAATTCACGGGTTTCCGGCGAGAGGCCCGAATCGCGTTTGGATACGATCAGGATATCATTGATTAATGAGGTGAATTCGTGTCCAGCGGGGATTCCGGCATAACGAATACCAAAATCATCCAGATTATCACCCGATTTGCCAAGAATGACAAAGCCGGGGGTTTTATCCACGTTATATCGTTTTGCCAGAACGGCATCCTCTTTCAGGTCAAAAACCTGCAAGGTCAATTTATCCGAAAGGGAGGTAACCTCTTCCAGCAATTGACGGGTATCTTCACAGTATTCACACGGTTCGCTCTGGTTACCGAAAAAAATTATTTCAACCGGATGTACCATACTATTCAATACATCCCGCACCTGATTGCGAATTTCATCGTCTAACAATTGACTCATTTTATCCTCCAAAAATTTTCCATCCTCACGGGATGTTTGTTTCTATTTTATCAGGTAAAGCAGCCGCCTTCACCAAATCCACACACCGGACATACGAGGTTTAGCAGGCCGTCGTAATCCATAATTCCCACTCCACAAACCGGACAGGGTTTACCGGCTTGCGCACGGCGAGGGCTTTGGTTTGGGCCGGGCAAATCAGGGTGAAGGGTGAAGGAAAACGTACGATCCTTGCTGTGATGAACTACTTGCGGGTGAGAAGGTTTCTCTTCGCCCATCCTGAT